>NZ_JBVVOL010000015.1:16586-73889 GCF_055810895.1 Formivibrio sp. oc-25
GCCAACTGGCTGAAATGGCGCAACCAGATCAACAAGGTGGGCCGGCTCAACCTGAAAGACAAAAGCCTGATCAGTGAATTCGACAACCTGTTCCAGCAGATCGAGCAGGTACACAAGGAAGGCCGCCGCTCTTCCGAAGATCTGGCGATCAACCTGCTGGAGCGGTTGCTGATCCGCTGTTTCGAGGAAACCCCCGAGAACAACAGCCGGCCGATCGATCCGCGTATCGAAGAGGCGTGCCAGTTCCTGTCGCGCAATCTGGCTGAAGAAGTGAATCTGGATGACGTGGCGCGCCACGTCTGCCTGTCACCATCGCGGCTGGCGCACCTGTTCCGCGAGCAGATGGGTGTGAATATCCTGCGTTGGCGCGAGGACCAGCGCATCATTCTGGCCAAGCATTTGCTGGAAAGTACCTGTTCACCGATAGCACGTGTGGCCAGCATGGTGGGCTATGATGACCAGATGTATTTTTCGCGCGTATTCCGCAAGCGCGTCGGCGCCAGCCCCAGCATGTTCCGGCGCAGCAGCGAGAAAAAGCCCGGCCAGTGCGTGGAAGCGCTGATGCCTGAAACGGTGGTTGATTTTTTCGGAAGTCAAAACTAGATCAGATAATTCAAAAGGATGTTGCATGGATAGCAGCCCGGTACTTTGTCCTGACGGTCACCCTGCCACGTTGCTGACGCTGGTGCATGATTGCGGGGTGGAGTTGTCGCTGATGGATTGGGGCGCAACCTGGCTGTCTCTACGGGTGCCGGTTGCCGGCAAGTCACGCCGCGAGGTGCTGCTTGGCTGTGCGCATATCCCCGATTATTTCCGGCAGACGGCTTATCTGAACGCCACGATCGGTCGCTATGCCAATCGGATCGGACGTGCGCAGATTGCCCGCGCGGATGAGGTATGGCGCTTGCGTGCCAACCAGGGGCCGCACCAGTTGCATGGCGGCCCGCAAGGTTTTGACAAGCGGCGCTGGCGCATTCTGGATCTGGGGCAAACCCATGTCACGCTGGTGATCAACTCGCCGCATGGCGATCAGGGTTTCCCCGGCAATCTGAGTGCCGAAGTGACCTACCGGCTGCTGGATGACTGCCGCATCAGCCAGGAATTCACTGCGCAGGTCGATGCGCCAAGTCCGGTCTGCCTGACCAATCATGCCTATTTCAATCTGGATGGCCAGCGCTCCGATATTCGCCAGCATACCCTGCGGATTCATGCCGATCGGTTTGCGCCCATTGATGACAGCCTGATCCCGACCGGGGATTTGCTGCCGGTGACAGGCAGCGGATTCGACTTCACCAAACCCAAGCAGGTCGCACAGGATTTCGGGCGCGATGCGCAGCAGCAGATCACGCAAGGCTACGATCATGCCTTTCTGCTGGATGCGCAGTGTAGTGCCATGCAGGTGCCGGCGGCCAGCCTGAGTTCGGCCGACAAACACCTGCACATGGATCTCTATACCACTGAACCGGCCTTGCAGTTTTACAGCGGCAATGCACTGGCCGGCACGCCAGCACGCGATGGTGGCGTGTATGAGGCCTGGCAAGGGCTGGCGCTGGAGCCGGAATGCCTGCCCGACAGCCCGAATCATCCCGAGTGGCCGCAGCCCGATTGCTGGCTGCGTCCCGGCTCGGTCTATCGTCATACCACCTTGCTGCATTTCCGTAGCTGATTCGTGACCCATCTTCTGCTGGTAAACTTTGCTTTGCCAACAGGAGATCGTCATGCCCGTACTGACTGACATTTATCGTTATCCGATCAAGTCCACCCATGGCGAAACCTTGGTGGCAAGCACCGTTACCTCGCAGGGCCTGCCAGCCGATCGCGCCTGGATGGTGGCTGATGCCAGCGGCCGCATGGTGACCGGACGTACCGATCCGGTGCTGGTTCGGGTGACGGCCAGTGTCAGCAATGAGGCACTGACCTTGAGCGCGCCGGGCCGGGCCGATTTGACCGTGGCGTGTGCGCAGTTTGCCGATCCGGCTGCGGCATCGGTCTGGAAGGATGATTTCGCAGCCTGGGGCGGTGCCGATACCGCCGATGCCTGGCTGTCGGGGTTCCTCGGCAAACCCGTGCGCCTGCTGTACTGCGGTGATCAATCGAATCGCCGCATGCGCAGCCAGCCCGAGCAGGCGCTCAGTTTTGCCGATGCTTACCCGCTGTTGTTGATTGGCCAGGGTTCGCTGGATGAACTCAACCGCCGCATCGGACGCGAACTTTCCATGTCCCGCTTCCGCCCGAACTTGGTGGTGACCGGTGCCGAACCGTTTGCCGAGGATGGCTGGAAAAGAATCCGCATCGGCTCGACGGTGCTGCGGATCGAAAAACCGTGCGAGCGCTGTGTGTTCACCACGGTCGACCCCGACAGCGGAGAAAAAACAGCGGATCAGGAACCGCTGCGTACGCTGGCTAAATTCCGCAAGACGGCGGCCGGTGTGCTGTTCGGCCAGAATCTGCTGGTTGAGCAGGCGGGTGAAATTGCCTGTGGCATGGAAGTCGAAATTCTATAACTCAGGCCCATTCAGGCTTTCAAGAAGTGTCTGCGCAGGTGGACTGCCTGGGTCCCGGCTTTCGCCGGGGCGACGAGTTGAAACATTACAAGGCCGGATCAATAGCCTGAACTTTTCCCCTTTTTTCGCCACAGAAGCAGAACCGATCGTGTGCTGGAAGGTGTTACTGATGAAACGCTTGCGCTATGGTTTGGCGCTGTCCCTGTTCTTTCTTGCCGCCAGCGTACTGGCAGTGCCGATCAAAATCACCGAAATCGAGGGAGTCAGCGAATGCCGGCTGGATAACGGCCTGAAGGTGCTGCTGGCGCCGGATCCGTCGCGACCGACCATGACCGTCAACGTGACCTATCTGGTGGGATCGCGGCATGAGGGCTATGGCGAAACCGGCATGGCACACCTGCTGGAGCATCTGCTGTTCAAGGGATCTGCCCTCTATCCGGATATCAATCTGGAGCTTTCCCGGCGCGGCATGCGCCCCAACGGCTTGACGACCTACGATAGAACCCAGTATTTCGAAACCTTTGCTGCAAGCGATGACAATCTGGCCTGGGCCTTGGGCATGGAAGCCGATCGCATGGTCAATTCCTTTGTTTCGGAAGCCGATCTGCGTTCGGAAATGACCGTGGTACGCAATGAAATGGAGCGCGGACAGAACAGCCCGGCCTCGGTTCTGCGTGAAAAAGTGCTGGCCAGTGCCTATCAATGGCATGCCTATGGCCGCAGCATCATCGGTGCGCGCTCGGATGTGGAAAACGTACGCATTGCCAATTTGCAGGCGTTCTATCGCACTTACTACCAGCCGGACAATGCCGTGCTGACCGTGGCCGGCAAGATCGATCTGCCGCGCACGCTTATGCTGATCGAACAGACCTTCGGCGCGATCCCCAAGCCGCAACGAGCTCTGCCGGCACTGTATACGGTCGAGCCGCCACAGGAGGGGGCGCGCAGCGTGAGGCTGGAGCGGCGAGGCGAAGGCCGCCTGCTGCAACTGGTTTACCACACCCCTGCCGGTGCGCATCCCGACGCCGTGACACTGGAGTTGCTGATGCAGATACTGGCCGATACCCCGGACGGACGGTTGCACAAGTCGCTGGTGGAAACCGGCTTGGGCACGGCGGTCAGCGGCTGGAGCGCCAAATTGTTCGATCCCGGCTATGCCGTGTTCAGTGTACGCATGGCCAGTGATGCCAATGTGGAAGCTGCGCGCACGGCACTGCTGGCGCGGATCGAGGATATTGCTGCGCAACCGGTGACCGATGAGGAAGTCAGCGTGGCCAAGCGTGCACTGCAGGTCGGGTACGAGCAGACGGTAAGCGATACCGGCCGGCTGGCCATGGCGTTGTCGGGTGCGATTGCCCTGGGTGACTGGCGACTGTATTTCTGGCAACGCGATCATCTTGCACGGATTGATGCCGCCGAGGTCAATCGCGTGGCACAGCAATATTTCCGTCCGGATAACCGCACGCTCGGAGAATTTGCGCCTGTCGAGGCTGCGCGCAGCGTAACCATACCGGCAGCGCCGGATGTGCAGGCATTGCTGCAGGATTATCGGGGCAATGCGGCCATGCAGAATGGCGAAGCCTTTGATCCCTCGCCGGCCAATATCGCAGCCCGGATGCAACAGCATCAGTTGGCCAACGGGATGCAACTGGCTTTGCTGCCCAAGAAAACCCGTGGCGAAACCGTGCGCGCTGTATTGATGCTCAATTTTGGCACGGCACAAACCCTGCTGGGCAAGGGCGATATTGCCGAGACGACGGCGGCCATGTTGCTGCGTGGCACACAGCGCACCAGCCGCGCAGCCATCACGCGCCAACTGGATAGCCTGGGCAGCCAGATCAGTATCGGCGGGTTGGGTCAGCAGGTGACGGTGAATGTCGAAGCACGCCGTGACAGTCTGGCGCCAACACTGCGCCTGTTGCGCGAGATCCTGCGCGAGCCCGCCTTCCCGGCTGCGGAGCTGGAGCAACTGCAAAAGCAAAGCCGTTCCGCTATCGAGGCTGCGCGAATCGAACCTGAAAGCGTTTCCGATATGGTACTGGCGCGCCACTTCAACGATTGGCAGGCGGATGACATCCGTTATGTCCAGACCTTCGATGAGCAGTTGCAGGGGCTGAAGCGGGTTCGGCGCAGTGATTTGCAGCGTTTTCACGCGCGTTTTTACGCGGCCAGTCATGCCCAGTTCGCGGCAGTGGGTGATTTTGATGTGCCAGGCTTGACCGGGTTGGTGACGGAGCTGTTTGGTGATTGGCAAAACAGCGAGCCCTACCAGCGGCTCGATCATCCCTTCCGCACGGTTCCTCCGTTGAAGCAAGTCCTTGAAACGCCGGAAAAACAGAATGCCGTATTCCGCGCTGCGCTACGCATTCCGGTAGGTGAAGATCACCCGGATTACCCGGCCTTGCGGGTGGCCAGCCATATTCTGGGTGGCGGTTTCATCAGCTCGCGTCTGGCCAACCGCCTGCGGCAGCAGGAAGGAATTTCCTATAGTGTATGGGCAGCACTGTCGGCCAGCCGGCAGGAGAATCTTGGCAGCCTGTCCGTTTACGCGATCTATGCGCCGCAATATAGGCAACGCGTGGAGGCTGCCTTCTCCGAGGAAATGCAACGCGCCTGGCGCGAAGGCTTTACGGATGATGAGGTAAGCAATGCCAAGCAAGCCATCTTGCAGGCGGCGCAATTGAACCGGGCGCAGGATGCCAATCTGGCGTGGATGATGGCCGCTGATCTCTTCTATGGGCAGGATTGGCAACGCATCTTGGCGCTCGAAGAAAAAATGCGCACACTCACGCGCGCTGAAGTCCACGCTGCACTGCGGCGACATATTGATCCGGCCGGGTTTACCCAGATCTATGCCGGTGATTTTGTGCAGAAACGTAATCCGTCTCGCCATTGAAATTTTGCCCAACAACCTTTTGTATCGGAAACCACCATGATGGAATTATTGACCAGCCCTGCGGCCTGGATCGCCTTTCTTACCCTGACCAGCCTGGAATTGGTGCTGGGTATCGACAACGTGATTTTCATCTCGATCCTGGTCGACAAGCTGCCGGCCGAGAAGCGTGAATTCGCCCGGCGCCTGGGGTTATTCCTGGCCATGTTCATGCGCATTGCGCTGTTGCTGGTTCTGTCCTGGATCGTTGGTTTGGTTGAGCCGATTTTCTCCCTCTATACACAGGATGGTTCGCTGGGCGTAGGGCTGGGTGCCGCCCCTGTGCTTGATGGCGTGAAAGCACTGGTCGGGTTTTCCGGGCGCGATCTGATCCTGATCGCGGGTGGCCTGTTCCTCATCTGGAAAAGCGTGGGTGAAGTGCATCAGTTGATGGAGGGTGAAGAAGGGCATGAATCCAGTGCAGTCAAGGCCACGTTTGGTGCCATCATTGCCCAGATCATCGTGATCGACATCGTGTTCTCGCTCGATTCGATCATTACCGCAGTCGGCATGGTCAGCGAAGTGGGTGTCATGATTGCCGCAGTGATTGCATCGGTTGGTCTGATGATGGTGTTTGCGCCGCATATCGGCCGCTTTGTCTCGGCGCATCCCACCATCAAGATGCTGGCCTTGTCGTTCCTGATCGTGGTGGGCGTTACCCTGTTGCTGGAAGGCTTTGGCAACCACGTACCCAAGGGCTATATCTATTTCGCCATGGCGTTTTCTGTCGGCGTGGAAATGCTCAACATCCGCATGCGCAAGAAAGCAGTTCAGCCGGTTCACCTGCACGAGCCGTATGTGGCGGAACAGAAAGACTGATTTGCCACCTGCCTGCCGCATGCCATGCACCGGCAGGCACGGTGTAAAATCCGCTTTTGCCTGAAAGTCTTGTTCTTATGTGGAAACCCAATACCACCGTCGCGGCCTTGATCGAGCGCGACGGCAAGTTCCTGCTGGTGGAAGAGCGCATCAACGGCGAGCTCAAACTCAACCAGCCTGCCGGCCATGTCGAGCAGAACGAAAGCATCGAGGCCGCCTGCATCCGTGAAGGGCTGGAAGAAACCGGCCACCATATCCGCCCGACTGCGCTCGTTGGCATCTATTACTGGACCCCGCCCGAGCGTGCGCACATGACCTACCTGCGCTTTGCCTTTGCCGCCGAGGTTATCGGTGAAGAGCCCGGTTACCAGCTGGATGAAGGCATAGAGCGCCCGGTGTGGCTGACTTACGACGAAATCGTAGCCCGGCGCTCGCAGCACCGCAGCCCGCTGTTGCTGGGCTGCATCGACGACTATCTGGCGGGCAAGCGTTACCCGCTCGACCTGATCCGGGATTTTGACCGTGGCTGAAAAAATCGTAGTAGGGCTTTCCGGCGGCGTGGATTCGTCGGTGACGGCATATCTGCTGAAAGAGCAGGGCTATGAGGTGGTCGGCGTCTTCATGCAGAACTGGGAAGACGACAATACCGACGAATACTGCTCGATCAAGGAAGACAGCATGGACGCCATTGCTGTGGCGGACCTGCTCGGCATCGATATCGAACTGGTGAACTTCGCCGCCGAATACAAGGATCGCGTCTTCAGTTACTTCCTGGCCGAGTATTCGGCCGGTCGTACGCCCAACCCCGATATCCTGTGCAACAGCGAAATCAAGTTCAAATGCTTCCTGGATTACGCCATGAAGCTGGGTGGCGTGAAAATGGCCACCGGTCATTACGCCGACAACCGCCTGCGCGCTGATGGCCGCACCGAACTCTTGCGCGGGCACGATACCAACAAGGACCAGAGTTACTTCCTCTATCGGCTCTCGCAGAAACAGGTATCGCATGCCGTGTTTCCGCTGGGGAAGATCGACAAGCCCGAAGTGCGCCGCATTGCGGAAAAAATCGGTCTGCCCAATGCGAAGAAAAAGGACAGTACCGGTATCTGTTTTATCGGCGAGCGTCCATTCCGTGAGTTCCTCAACCGCTACCTTCCCAAGGTACCGGGATTGATGAAAACGCCGGAAGGCAAGGCCGTGGGCGAGCACATGGGGCTGATGTACTACACCATTGGCCAGCGCCAGGGCCTCAACATCGGCGGGCCGGGCGAGCCGTGGTTCGTCGCGGGCAAGGATATGGCCAAGAACGAGCTGATAGTGGTGCAAGGGCATGATCATCCACTGTTGCTGAAGCCCACGCTCATCGCACAGGACCTGAGCTGGGTGCTGGGTGAGGCGCCCCAAGCTGGTCGCTATACCGCCAAGACCCGGTACCGCCAGGCCGATGCGGCGTGTGAAATCGTCTATCTGGACAACGGCCGCTGCGAGCTGAAGTTCGACGAGCCGCAGTGGGCGGTTACGCCGGGCCAATCCATGGTTCTATACGACGGCCAAGTATGCCTGGGCGGCGGGATTATTATCTGATCATGCAAAACGCATTCGGAAAAATAGTGCGCAAAGGTGTTGACGGGGGGCGTGAACCTCGACATAATGCGCACCTCTTCGGGGGTATAGCTCAGCTGGGAGAGCGCTTGCATGGCATGCAAGAGGTCATCGGTTCGATCCCGTTTACCTCCACCAAAGATAAAAATAAATGCCGCATCCTGATGCGGCATTGATTTTCAAAGGCCGAAGTCCCCATCGTCTAGAGGCCTAGGACACCGCCCTTTCACGGCGATAACCGGGGTTCGAATCCCCGTGGGGACGCCAGTCACACATGAAAAATGCACCGAAAGGTGCTTTTTTCGTTTCTACAAGAAAATTTTCCTGCCGACCATGGTCGTTCTTGATCTTCCTGCTGCTCTTGTGGTTGTGAGGCTTGACGTGAAAGTCTGTGGAGCTGAGCGACAGCCAATACAGTCATGTGTCCTTGCTTTCCGCTCATGTCTTTTTTGCAGACAGTGCTGCCAGATTATGGTGCATGTGTAGTGAGAATATGGTGAGTACTTCCATTCAATTCTCCGGCAGTATTTGCACGGGTCACCACGCTGCCCGTGAAGGCGTTTGCTTGCCACTTCCTCGATAGTTAAGTCTGTCAGACTTAACATTCCATTTGTCATGCAGTCTGTTTACCTATTCCTATAATGAGGATGGCACCATCAGGGTGCGGCGGTCGGTCTGGCGTGCCCTGTTTTGAAAAACAGAATTCTTACTGGAGCGCTCCCATGAAACTCAAAGCCAGAATCTGGATGATCATCGTGGCTGCTCTGATCGGCCTGGTGACGATTTCCGGCATTGCCCTGTATACCCTGAAGCAGCAGCTGGTCGAGGAAAAACAGGTTCAGATCAAGACTTTGCTGGATATGTCGGTCAGTGTTGCCAAGTATTACCACGAACAGGAAAAGGCAGGTTCGCTGAGTCGCGAAGAGGCGCAGAACCTCGTCAAAAATGCGGTCAACAATCTGCGCACCGAAAACGATTATTTCTTTATCCGTACGCGCGATCACATCATCGTCACGCATCCCAGCAAGCCAGCAGGGCAAAAAGACCTTGGCGCCAAGCAAAAAGATGGCCGTACCTTGTCCGATGTCTATACCGAAGCCTTGGCCAAGTCGAGCATGGCCTATGTGAATATACTTACGCCCCGGCCTGGCGAAAAAACGGATTCACCCAAGCTCAACGGTCTCATCGCATTTGACCCGTGGAATTGGGTGATTGGAACCGGATTTTTCCTGAACGATATTGAAGAGGCATTTTGGAACCAGGCCATGGTTCTGCTTGCCTGTGCCGGGGTGTTGCTGGCCATTGTGGCTGTGCTGGCATTGAGTATGTCGAAGCGGATTCTCGCGCAACTGGGTGGCGAGCCGCAGTATGCGGCAGAAATTGCTACTGAAATTGCTCACGGCAATCTGGCCAGCGCGATCCAGGTAGAAGGTAGTACCACCAGCCTGCTGGGCTCGATCAAATCAATGCAGGATGGCTTGCGCACCATGGTTGAGCACTTCAATGTGGCATCTTTGCAATTGGCCAATTCTGCAGAAGAGCTGACCGACCAGATGGATAACGTCAGCAAGGGTGCTCGTGAAACGGCGGAAGCCACTTCTTCGACAGCCGCCGCCGTTGAGGAAATGACAGTGAGCATCAACCACATTTCCGATAACGCGCATGAAACCGAAGCCAATGCCAAGGCTTCGGTAGAACTGTCTTCCTCGGGCGAAATTCAGGCCAATAATGCAGCCGAAGAAATCCGCCGTATTGCTGACAATGTCAGTGCTGCGACCGAACTGGTACGCGGCCTGGTTGAGCGCTCGCGCGAAATCGACAGCATGAGTGCCGTGATCAAGGAAATTGCCGATCAGACCAATCTGCTGGCGCTCAATGCAGCGATCGAAGCTGCGCGCGCCGGCGAGCAAGGCCGGGGTTTCGCCGTGGTGGCTGACGAGGTGCGCAAGCTGGCTGAACGTACGGCTGGTGCCACGCAGGATATCACCCGCACCATTCACGCAGTGCAGCAGGATACGGATCTTGCAGCTGAGCGTATGGATGACGTCAAGCAGCAGGTTTCGCATGGCGTGGGGTTGGCCGAGCAAGCCGCCGATGCCTTGCGCCAGATTCATGCCAGCTCCGAGCGTAGTCTGGAGAAAACCCGCGAAGTCGCCAATTCGGCCCACGAACAAAGCCAGGCCAGTAACAGCATTGCTGTCAATATCGAAAAGATTGCCCAAATGGTGGAAGCGTCGGATGCAGCCGTGCATTCCGCGCATGACCAGTTGCAAGGCCTGGATGCCTTGGCTAAGGAGTTGCACGAGGCTGCCTCGAAATTCCGCCTGCATTGATTCTTGTGGTGTGATTGATGCCCAACCTGCAGGATTGGGCCACGATGCAGGTTGCTGTCAACCGATTGACCCGGTTGCAGCAGCTTGCCCAAAAGATCAGGGGATTCTCAATACACGCAACAGCGTAGAGAATGTCCGTAGAAATACTGGATATCTCGTCTATTCTGGTGTGTCTTTGTAGAAAGCTTTCGAGTTGCTCTTATGAGAATTGAGCCTTCGGGATGGATAAGCCGGGCAAAGTCGCGGCTGGCAAGCAGACAATTCAGCATCAGGACGCGATTGATCCTGCTGTTTGTTGTCATCAAGGTGTTACCTCTGCTTTTGCTGGCTTGGATCGCCTGGAATCAGGCCAATGCGCTTGGGCAACTTTTTTTGCAGCAAGCCGCCCGTTTCTCCGCATTGGCGCACCAAACCGTGGCCACTATCGGTTCGATAGCAACGTCGGAATCCAGTCAGGCCTTGGATATTCGTGCGCGTGAAGAGATCGAGCGCATGACAACGGATACCGCTAACCGCGTCGCGTCATTTCTATATGCACGCGATGCGGATTTGCGCTTGCTCGCTTCGCTGGATCCGGATGCCGGAACCTACAGAAAATTTCTCAATAGCCAGCAAGGTCAATTGGTTCGCCATGGGCAGTGGCAGCTGGCACCTGACCAACGTAGCTGGCAGCCTGTTGCGCAGAAAAAGCAAGATGATCCGGTCCGGTTCCAGCTAAGCGATAACGCCCGTCAATTGCATTACCGTGCCCCTGAAAAATTCGATCAGGTTGAAAGTCGCCCGCTTTATCTGGAGGTGAGTTTTATCGATCTGAAGGGTCAGGAGCAGATCAAAGCGACGAGTTCGGATCAGGTTTCTTCTGAACTCAGAAATATTGCATCAAAGCGCAATACCTATGTCCGTGCAGAAGACTATTTTCGGCATCTGATGGCACTGAAGCCGGGGGAGATTTATGTTTCTGATGTCATAGGTGCTTATGTTGGCTCACGTGTTATCAGTACCTATACGCCAGAATCAGCCAAGAAGGCCGGTATCGATTATCAGCCTCAGGATTCGGCCTATGCTGGCAAGGAAAATCCTTTGGGAAAAAGGTTCAAGGGGCTGATCCGCTGGGCAACACCCTATGTGCGCGATGGCCGCATTGTGGGGTATGTGACCATGGCGCTAGATCATGATCATTTGATGGAGTTCGTCGACCATCAGGTGCCGACCTTCGAGCGATATTCGGATATTCCGGATGCTGCCGCCGGGAACTATGCGTTTATCTGGGATCATCTGGGACGCAATATTGCCCACCCACGACACCATTCGATTTACGGCTACGATCCCAAGACGGGAGAACCGGTGCCGGGCTGGCTGGAAGATACGCTGTATGCGCAATGGCAACAGAGCGGCAAACCTTATGGCGAATTCATCCGCGATGTCCCGACATTCAGTAACCAAGGGCTGGACAAGAAATTTTCGAAAGAACAGGTCAAGCAGGGACTGCTGGGCCTGGATTGCCGCTATCTCAATTTTGCACCGCAGTGCACCGGCTGGTTCGACCTTACCAGCCAAGGGGGATCTGGTTCATTCGTGATTTTGTGGAGCGGATTGTGGAAGTTGACTACTGCCGCCGCCATTCCCTATTACACCGGGCAATACGGCAAGAGTCCGCGTGGTTTCGGAATTGTCACAATTGGTGCCAATGTTGATGAGTTTCATGCTCCCGCCAATGCAACCAAGGCAAAAATAGACCAGCTTATTCAAAAATCCAGTCGTGAGATGGATGCCATGAGTGCGGAAGCGATAGGTTCCGTGCATGGCCGCATGAAGCAGGCTGCCATGGATTTGACCATTTCAACCGTGATCATGATGGTTGCTGTCATTTTGATCGCGATCTGGATGGCCTCCTATTTGACCAGAAAAATTACGAGACTCATCAAGGGGATCGCCAGCTTCAGGCATGGCAATCTGGATTTTCGCTTCAATCAGCCCGTACGCGACGAGATGGGCGAGCTCGCCACCTCCTTTGACAGGATGGCCGATGACATTTCACAAAAAATGGAGCGGCTAGAGGATGAGGTGGAAGAACGTCAGCGCTCAGAAAAGGAACTGCTGACGATCAAAAGTCATCTGGAGGATCTGGTCCGCGAGCGCACGGACGAGCTGCTGCAGGCCAATACACTTCTGCAACAGGAAATTTCCGAGCGCCGCCTTGCCGAGCAACAAGCCCGCCATACGGCTGAGCATGATCCGCTTACCGGTTTGGCCAATCGTGATTTGTTCAGGAAAAACCTCGACATTGCTATCGAGCAGGCGCAACACCACAACCGCATGATTGCCGTGCTGTATTTTGATCTGGATGGGTTCAAGAAAATCAACGATACGCTTGGGCATACTGTTGGCGACAAATTGTTGTGCACAATTGCCCAGGAAATTCAGGCGTCGGTTCGGTCTGTGGATACGGTGGCCCGCCTGGGGGGGGATGAATTTGCACTCATCGTGACGCATATCGACGAGCCCCATTATGCAGCGCGGGTTGCGCAATCGATCCTCGATCGTTTGTCGCAGCCTGTAAGTGTGGCAGGTAATCATCTGGCAATTGGCACCAGCATAGGAATTTCGTTGCTATCTGCTGGCAATGCCAATGCGGAAACCTTGCTGCAGCAGGCCGATGTTGCCATGTATCAGGCGAAAAAAGAGGGCGGGGACTGCTATCGCTTTTTTGAAGACGACATGTTCCGCATCATTCGCGAGCGTTCGATCCTGGAGCGTGAATTGCGGGTGGCGTTGGCGGATAAGCAGTTCCGCCTGTTTTACCAGCCGCGCTATGACTTCAAAGGATCCAGGCTGGTCGGCGTTGAAGCACTGCTGCGCTGGCAGCATCCTCATCGCAACCTGTTGTTGCCGGGCGCTTTTCTCGATGTGGCTGAACTTTCCAACATCCTTCCCGATATCGATCAATGGGTATTGACCGAGGTTTGCCGCCAAGGCATGAAATGGCTGGAACAGGGGTTCGACTTCGGCCGGATAGCAGTGAATGTCTCAAGTGCAGATCTGGCACAGCCGCTTTTCTCGGGTAATGTCCTGCAAGTCTTGAACGATTCTGGTCTGCCACCCGAACGGCTTGAGATCGAGATAACGGAAAGTGCCCTGATTCGCCAATATGATGTGGCGGTGGAGCACCTGCGAGAACTCCGACAGCATGGATGCCATATCGCGATCGACGATTTCGGTATGGAGCACTCTTCCTTGCAGCGTCTGATCGAGTGTCCGATCAATGTCCTCAAGATTGATCGTTTCTTTGTTTCCCGGATCGGCGAAATAAAATCCGAGGCGGTGATTGCCGCGGTGGTGGCAATGGCGCATTCGATCAGGATGGACCTGATCGCAGAGGGAGTTGAAACTGCAGCGCAGCAGGAGTTTTTGGAAACACTCGGATGCCATGTCGTGCAAGGTTATTTGTACGCAAGGCCGATGCCGCCGGACAGCCTTTTTGCGCACTATCATCCCGAAAGTAGCGGTACGTGATTTTTTCGTGATCTGTTTCTGACTGGATAGATAAATGATTTTTATGTGGCCTCGCAAGTTGGTGACTGCGTCAAGC
Organism: Formivibrio sp. oc-25; assembly: GCF_055810895.1. Lineage (NCBI taxonomy): Bacteria > Pseudomonadati > Pseudomonadota > Betaproteobacteria > Neisseriales > Chitinibacteraceae > Formivibrio > Formivibrio sp. oc-25. The sequence goes on from NZ_JBVVOL010000015.1 coordinate 30,366, forward strand.
CTGCACAAACAGATTGTGGCCCGGCTAAGCGTTTTTGTTTTGATTTTGGGGTTGTTTGTAGCAGGAAGCAGTATCGGTGTGATCGGTTGGCTTTACCAGAAGACCGATGCCGAGCATGTCAATGCCTTGCTGAGCAAGGCTGATCTCCTGCTCGGTAGCGAGCACGTATCGCTGAAACGCGCTGTACGTGATTACGCAGTCTGGACAGATGCGTACCAATACGTCTACAAGCCGCAACGCAAATTTGAAACGGACAACTTCACGCAACAATCGTTGACCGTGATGAGGCTCGATTTTGTTGCCATCATTCGCTCTCCAAACAGGTTGATTTTTTCCTCCCAAATCGATCCCGCCATCGCGGATCAAAAGGCCACGCCTGCAATCCAGTCGGAGGCACTGAAGGCGACTTTTCCAAAGCTTCCAGAGTGGGATGCAACGACAGAGGATGGAGAGGCGGCGGCGCCTCATTCCTACTTGACCTTTATCGATGGTCGTCCTGTGCTGATGGGAGTATCGCGAATCTTTGATAGTCAGGAAAACAGAAGCGATGGCCTCATGGTGTTTGGTCGCTACCTCGATGGCGAGTATTTAACCTATTTACAGAAGCTTGCTGACAGTGAGTTGCATATCGTCGCGGCACGACCCACGGAAAAAGAATCAGCTCCTTTTTACAAGACTGAGTTGATTGCGGCAAAACCTGTCGAGGCGTGGTCGGTGCCAGATGCTTGGTTGCAGATCAAGCAGGAAGTTGATTGGGGGCCGCGCTATTTTGTGATCGGCGTTTTTGTTTCGGCCATTCTGTTTGTGATGTTTGTTGCTGCGTGGGTTTTGCAGCGTTTATTGGAGCGGTTGGTGGTCAGGCGGATTGAAGTCTTTGCCGACCTCGCTTGGCGACGAACGCAAGGCGAGCGGGTGTACTGGCCGATCAAAGGCAATAACGAGCTGGATGCTCTGGCCAGAGCATTCAATGGCTTGATGGACGAGGTTCAGGCAGCACAGAAAAATCTGCATGCACTCAGCGTAACCGATGCACTGACCACGCTGGGAAACCGTCGCGGCCTTGAGCAGGAAATCGGCTTGCAGATCACGTCCTGCCAGCCGGGCGCCAGTCTGAGCATGCTGCTGATGGATCTGGATGGTTTCAAGCTTGTGAATGACAGTCTCGGGCATGCGGCAGGCGATGCCCTTTTGCAGGAAGTCGCGCAGCGCATGCGCCAGATCATGCGCAAGCAGGATTTGCTGTTCCGCATGGGCGGGGATGAGTTTGCGGTGTTGATGCCGAATACGGATGCAGTGCAAGCGGAAAGGATGGCGGAGCGCTTGTTGCAACAACTGAGCACGCCGATCCATTATGGAACCCACTTGCTGGATATTTCCGGATCGATCGGGATTGCGCAGTGGGACGGCAATGCCGATGGCAAGGAGCTGATGCGACGCGCCGATCTGGCGATGTATGCAGCCAAGAATAACGGGAAATCCTGCATTTGCCGCTATGAAAAAGATATGAGTGGCATTGCATCCGAACAGATGAGGCAGGAGCAGGCACTGCGGCGGGCAGTCCAGGAAGACTTGATCGAGCCCTATTTCCAGCCGGTCATGGATGTCAGCAACGACAGGGTTTTTGCTGTTGAGATGCTCGCGCGCTGGCAATGGGATGGCCGGTTTGTCCCGCCCGCTGATTTCATTCGCTTGGCTGAGGATCTTGGCTTGATTCACCAGTTGTCCGGGAAGTTGTTGCAGAAAGGGCTTTCGGCGCTGGAGAAGTTCCGTGAGCGCGATCCTGATCTGAAGTTGCAGGTGAATATTTCGCCGCTGCAGTTTTCAGACCGGCAACTTGCCCCTGCGCTGCTGAAAATACTGGAAGTACATGCCCTGCCTCCTTCCGCGCTGGCCGTCGAAATGACCGAAAGTGCCATGCTGCTTTATCCGGAGCAGGTAGAGCATACGATGCGCCAGTTGGCCGATGCCGGAGTCAGTCTGCATCTTGATGACTTCGGTACCGGTTATTCGTCCCTCGCTCGCTTGCGTGACCTGCCGTTTGATACGATAAAGCTGGATCGCTCGTTTATCGTGATGATGTCTGAAGGTGACTTGTCATTGTCCAAGGCGGTGTTTGACATGGCATCAAGCATGAAAATGCAGTTGATCGCGGAAGGGGTGGAAACGCAGGCAGAGCTCAATTGCCTGGAGCAGATCGGTTATACCCGTGTACAGGGCTTCATGTTTGCCGAACCCATGCCTGAAGGGATGCTGATACAGTGGCTGACGGCGCATTCATTGCAAAAGTGAAGGCCGTCTGGCCGATATCCGCATGCGCTTTCTGGGGGAAAATGCATCGAACCCCGGATTATCTTGCGTGAATATTGATTCGGCCGGTCAGGAGTTGGCAGGCTATTAAAAAACCGAATGAGGAGAACAGTGATTCGTTCCGTTATTGCCATAAGCCTGGGTGCTTCGCTCGGGGCCGTGTTGCGCTGGTTGCTGGGAACCGCGCTCAATGCTTTGTATCCAGCCATACCGCCGGGAACCTTGCTGGCCAATCTGCTCGGTGGTTATCTGATTGGTCTGGCGTTGGCGTTTTTCTCTGCAAATACTGGACTGGCGCCAGAATGGCGGTTGTTCATCATTACCGGATTTCTGGGAGGCTTGACCACTTTTTCCACGTTTTCTGCCGAGGTGTCGACCTTGATTCAGCAAGGCCGCCTGACTTGGGCTGGCTTGGCCATTTCTGCCCATGTGCTTGGTTCGTTGTTGATGACTTTGCTGGGCCTCTTCACGATGCATGTGTTGCGCGGGCAGTGAGCCCCAGCAGGCTGATTGGCAATGCAGCCAGAAACAGCCTTATTCCATGATCTAGATTGAAAACTGGCTGACCGGGTACGGGAGTGCGAGCATGAATGGCTATCAATTGACCTTTTTTACCCAGCAAGACAGGCGCATGCATGGCATGCCGGTCGGCGAGTGGCTGGTGTGGCTGGCCAAGGAATTGGGATTGACGGGTGCGACGTTGTTTCCGGCCGAAGAAGGGTTCGGGCGAAATCACCGCATTCACTCGGCCCGATTTTTTGAGTTGACGGATCAGCCTGTCGAGGTGGTGATGGCGGTAACCCCGGAAGAGGTGGATCGGTTGTTTGCACGGCTCAAGCAAGAAAACGTGCGCCTGTTCTACACCAAGGTCCCCATCGAGTTTGGCGTATTGGGCGAAGCGGAGTGAGGCCGCCATCTTCATCGGCAAGCCTATCCTGCCCACCTGCCGCAGTGCTATATTGCGCGCGCCATGCGTATTGAACATATCCAACAATTTTTGCGTGATCGCGGTGCCAAGGCGTGCCATGAACAGCGGGTGCTGCGTGCCTGGTTGCAGGCGCGGCCGCTCGATAGCGGTGCACGCCGTCGCCAGGCCCAGGATTTCTTTCCGCAGGAAATCCGCGCGGACCTGCCGCAGCTGGCGGCGGAGCTGGGTGGCCTGGCCCGGGTACGTTCCGAGCACCCGAGCGATGACGGTTCCTTGCGGCTGTTGCTGCAACTGGCTGATGGCCAGACGATCGAGAGCGTATTGCTGCCGCGCGACGGATTGTGCGTGTCGACCCAGGTAGGATGTGCCGTTGGCTGTGCCTTTTGCATGACCGGACGTGAAGGTTTGCTGCGTCAGTTGGGCAGTGCCGAGATCCTGGCGCAGGTGGTGCTTGCACGACAGCGGCGGCCGGTGAAGAAAGTGGTGTTCATGGGCATGGGCGAGCCCTCGCACAATCTGGGCAACGTGCTTGAAGCGATCGAAATCTTGGGAACGGCAGGCGCGATCGGCCACAAGAATCTGGTTTTTTCCACGGTGGGGGACAGGCGCGCGTTTGAGCGTTTGCCGCTAGGGGTGGTCAAGCCTGCCCTGGCACTGTCTCTGCACTCCACGCGAGCCGATTTGCGTGAGCGACTGTTGCCCAATGCCCCCCGCATTGCACCGCAGGAGCTGGTTGAACTGGCCGAGGACTATGCGCGCCGCGTGGCCTATCCGGTCCAGTATCAATGGACCTTGCTCGAAGGCGTGAACGACAGCGAGGAAGAACTGGAAAACATCGTGCGTCTGCTGCGCGGCAAGTACGCGATGATGAACATGATTCCCTACAACACCATCGCCGATTTGCCTTTTCGCCGTCCTGCCGGAGAGAAGGCGGCGGCGATTGCGCGCTGGCTGAATAAGCATGGCATTCTCACCCGCTTGCGCAATTCGGCTGGCCAGGATGTCGAAGGCGGCTGTGGACAGTTGCGCGCGAGAGAGTCGGTGGTTTTATTGCAGCGCCGAACCGGTCAGTCGGGATAAGAGCCTACCCAGTCTACTCAGCCGGGTTGGGCCGCAATCAGCACACTGGCGAGGCTGTTGGCGTGGGCCTGTATTTCTTCCTGCAATGCCAGGTAGGCTGGTATCGGTGAATGACGGTCAATGGTTTCCTGCCTGATATCCTGGTGTTGCCACTCAAAGGCGCCTCCAGCGAGCATATTTCCGAGATACACCACCTCGCGCAGATTGCGCGGCTTCACTGGGCATGGCCGCGGCACATCGTGGTCGGCGACGGCTTCCACCACGGATTCCGGCAATTCCAGAGCATTGAGCAAGGATGCGCCAATGCTTTCGTGCCATTGCATGATCAGGTATTTGACCGTATCCGGCCGGTGGCGCAATTCATCGTATTGCGCGGCCCGGTACAGCATGTAAAACGCGCCCATATCGTGGATCAAGCCTGCGAACATAGCCTCTTCGGCCGGAATGCGCGTCATGTGACGGGCGATGATCGCACAGGCACTGGCGCTGATCCTGCTGTGCTGCCACAGTTTGCGCGCCAGTTCCTCAAAACCGGTCATTGCGCGAGCATGCTGGATCTGGTTACTGGTGATGCCGAGTGCCAGGTTGCGCACGACATCGATGCCAAGCCGCTGGCAGGCGGCCGGAACATCGCGGAGCTCGATTTTTTCCGGATTGTGGGCGGTTGTGTTGGCCAGTTGTACCAACCTTGCGCTGATCAATGGTTCCAGGACCAGTAGTGATTGCAAACGTGCCGACGAGGCCTGGCCTTCACGCAGGCAGGCCCGAATCTGCATCGAAAGATCAAGGCAGGTGGGGAAAACGATTTCACCTGCAAGTTCTTCAGCGATATCCCGCAGCATCTGCAATCTTTGCGTGTTGAGTGCATCGCCGCTGAGGTCGTTTGTACTGGCGTTCACCGTGCTCTCCTGCCGAGTCTTGTTCGTTTCGTAATTGGCACAGTATCAACTGTGCGCATCTTTCGCTTCGAAAGCAACCGATCCGTGTAGGGGTTTGTGTAATCAATCAAGTTTCGTGCCAGGCAACTGGCACCATCCGGATAAGATAGAATCACGTCATTGCGAACAATGTTGCGAACCTTGGCTTTGTCTGCATAAAAAGTGTCTATCTTCCAACAGAATCCTGTCCATGACCCTTGAAGATGTTTTTGGCGATGATGGCTTGTTCGCCGCTGCTTTCCCTGGCTACAAATTGCGCCCCCAGCAGCTGGAAATGGCGCAGGCCGTGGCAGATGCCATCGCGGCGCAAGGGCAATTGGTGGCCGAGGCTGGTACCGGTACCGGCAAGACCTTTGCCTATCTGGTCCCGGCGCTGCTTTCAGGCGGCAAGGTGATCGTTTCGACCGGTACCAAGACACTGCAGGATCAGCTATTCCAACGCGACATCCCCACCGTGCGCGATGTGCTGAAGGTTCCGGTCACTATCGCCCTACTCAAGGGGCGCAGTAATTATGTCTGCCATTACCATCTTGAGCGTGCCCGCCATGAGGGGCGTTTTCTGAACAAGGAAGACGTGACGCACCTGCACAAGGTCGAGCGTTACGCCAAAACCACGCAATCGGGCGACAAGGCTGCCTGCCCGGGTGTGCCGGAAAACGCGCCGATCTGGGGCTATGTCACTTCCACGCGCGACAATTGTCTGGGCCAGGATTGCCCGAATCACAAGGATTGTTTTGTCCTGAAGGCGCGCAAGGAAGCGCAGGAAGCCGATGTTGTGGTGGTGAATCACCATCTGTTCTTTGCCGATGTCTGGCTGCGCGATGAAGGCGCAGGCGAGTTGCTGCCTGCCTGCAATACCGTCATCTTTGACGAAGCGCACCAATTGCCCGAAGTGGCCAGCCTGTTCTTTGGCGAAACGGTGACTTCCGGCCAGCTGGTGGAACTCGCGCGCGATGCCAGAGCCGAAGCGATTGTGGTGGCCAAGGAGTTCATCCAGTTGCCGCAGGCAGCCGAAGTGCTGGAGAAGGCAGTCAAGGATGCCAGGCTGGCGTTCCAGTCGGATTCAGTGCGCTTGCCGTCGCACCAGCTCGATACCTACCCGGCCTTTGCACCTGCACTGACTGAGGTGATCGAACGCCTGAAGGTGTTGCGCGAATTGCTGGCCAAACAGGCTGAACGCGCCGAGGCGCTGGAAAAGTGCCAGCAGCGGGCCGAGGAGTTGGTGGCGGCACTGACACGCTGGCAGGATGGCGATCATGAAGATGCGGTGCACTGGATCGATGTCTCCGGTCATGGTTTCCTGTTGCATGCCACGCCGTTGAATATCGCCGATATCTTTCGCAAGCAGGTCAATTATCATCCGCGTGCCTGGGTTTTTGCCTCGGCCACACTGGCGGTGAATGGCAAATTCGAGCACTTCAAGCATGAGCTCGGGTTGTGGGATGCGCAGACTGCGTTGTGGGATAGTCCGTTCGATTACAAGCAACAGGCGGCGCTGTATGTGCCACAGAACATGCCGGAACCGAATGCGCCGGAATATACGCGCGCGGTGATCGATGCGGTCTGGCCGCTGTTGCAGTTGACGCAAGGCCACGCCTTCATGCTGTTCACTTCGCTGCGCGCCATGCGCGAGGCGCATGAATTGATTACGGCCAGGCTGAAGGAGGCCGGGCAGGAGTGGCCGGTCTTCCTGCAAGGGCAGGGCAGCCGCACCGAATTGCTGGATAATTTCCGCCGCGCGCCCAACGCGGTGCTGGTGGCCAGCCAGACCTTCTGGGAAGGGATCGATGTAAAAGGCCAGCAGCTCTCGCTCGTGGTCATCGATAAACTGCCGTTTGCGCCACCGGATGATCCGGTGCTGTCGGCACGCATCGAGCAGATGAAAAAAGCCGGACGCAATGCCTTTATGGAATACCAGTTGCCATATGCGGCCATTACCCTGAAACAGGGGGCGGGGCGGCTGATCCGCGATGAAACCGATACCGGCATCCTGATGATCGCCGATAACCGGCTGGTGGAAAAACACTACGGCAAGCTGGTCTGGAACAGCCTGCCACCGATGTACCGCACGCGTGAACTCGATAATGTGCGGCGTTTTTACGAGGTTAAACGTGGCAAGACGCAAGTTGAAAAGTAAGGCAAGTGGGGGCGTGCTCGCACGCATCGTGGGCATGCTGTGCCTCTTGGCATTGTTGCTGGTCGCTGGGGCGGCAGCCTGGTTATGGGGCTATGCCAACCGGCCATTGCCGGTGCAGGTGCCGACGGATTTCGTGGTGGAATCAGGCAGTTTTGCCAGTGCGGCCAACCAGTTGCACAAGCAGGGTATTATCGATGATGTACAGCAATTTACCTTACTGGCGCGTGTGCAATTGGCCGACAAGCGCATCAAGGCGGGCAGCTACGAGATCAGCGAAGCGACAAGTGCGCAGCAGTTGTTGAAAAAGCTGACGGCCGGCGATGTCTCGATGGTGGCCGTGAAGATCATCGAAGGCTGGAGCTGGCGCCAGCTTAAAACCGCGCTGGCAGCCAATCCCGATCTGGTACACGATGCCACCGGTCTGAACGAGGCGGAACTGGCAGCCGCCTTGCGCTTGCCGGTGGCCAGCGTCGAGGGGCAGTTCTTTCCTGATACCTATTATCTGAGCAAGGGTGGTTCCGAGCTGCAATTGCTGGCGCGTGCGCACCGGTTGCTGCAGCGCAAGCTCGATACCGCCTGGGCGCAGCGCGATCCGGCCTTGCCCCTGAATGATCCGCAGCAGGCGTTGATTCTGGCTTCGCTGGTGGAAAAGGAAACCGGCAAGCCGGAAGATCGTGCCCAGATCGCAGGGGTGTTTGCCAACCGCTTGAAAATTGGCATGCGTCTGCAGACCGATCCCAGCGTGATCTATGGCTTGGGCGAGAAATTTGATGGCAACCTGCGCCGGGTTCATCTGGAAACCGATACGCCCTATAACACCTACACCCGCAGTGGCCTGACTCCGACGCCGATCGCGTTCGTCGGCGAGGCTGCGCTGGCGGCGGCCACTCGCCCGGCGTCGACGCAGGCCTTGTACTTTGTTGCCAAAGGCGATGGCAGCTCGCATTTTTCCAGTTCGCTAGACGAGCACAACGCTGCAGTGCGCAAATACCAGTTATCCCGCTGATGGCTGTCAGGCAATAAAAAACCGCACGAAGGAACGTGCGGTTTTTTTATTGGTCTGATGGCGGGTCAGTGTATGCCGCCAGCTTCCTTGTAGCGCTTTTCCATGCGTTCAACCACGGCTGCCAGGGCCAGGGTCATGACCAGATAGATCAGCGAAATCGTGATGTACGGCTCCCAATAGCGCGAATAGGCACCAGCAACGGTACGTGCGGCAAAGGCCAGTTCGGTCAGGCCGATGGCGGAAACCAGCGAGCTGTCCTTGAGCAGCATGATCGCTTCATTGCCAAGCGGCGGCAGCATGCGGCGGAATGCCTGCGGCACGATCACGAAACGCATGGTCTGCCAGTAATCCATGCCGAGCGAGCGCGAGGCTTCGAATTGTCCGCGGTGAATCGACTGGATGCCGGCCCGGAAGATTTCCGTGATATAGGCGCCGGAGTTCAGTGTCAGTGCCACCAGGCCGGAAGTCAGCGCACCATAGTCCTGGCGCAGCGTGGCGGCCAGTTCTCCCGAGATCAGCAGCCCCTCGTCCGGATGGATGAAGATCGGAATGGCTGCGAAATGGATCAGCAGGATCTGGACGAAAAGCGGAGTGCCACGAAAAAAGGTGACATAAGCGGTAGATGGCCAGCGCACCAGAAACATGACCGGATACTTCCACGGACCATGCTTGACGTCAGCCAGGCGTGCCATGCCGCAGAAAAGACCAATCAGCGTACCAAACACCACGGCGATGACCGTGGCAGTCAGGGTCATCTTGATCCCTTCCAGGAATAACTCGCGGTATTCCCAGACTATTTCGAGGCGAAAGCCTGCCAGAAGCGGCACTGTTTCCTGAATGTGCTTCCAGAAAGTGATGAAATCCATGGTCGTGTATAGGCTTGATCAAAAATAAGAGCGCGATCCCGTGTAAGGATCGCGCTTTGTCAGACATGCTGCAAGCAGATTTATCCGCCGAAATACTGCTTGTAGATCTTGGCGTAGGTGCCATCAGCCTTGATGGCGGCCAGGCCCTTGTTGATCTTGTCGAGCAGTTCCTTGTTGCCCTTCTTCACGGCAATGCCGTAGTACTCTTTTTCGAAGCTCTTGTCATCGATAATCTTGAGCTTGGTACCCTTGTTGTTGGCCAGGAAGTTTACCACCACGCCATTATCAGCGACGACGGCTTCCACGCCACCGTTGAGCAGTTCCTTGAGGGCCAGCGGGGTGCTCTCATAGCGCTTGATGTTCGGGCTGGTCTTGCCTTGCAGTTTCTGCACGGCTTCATCGCCGGTGGTGCCAGTCTGCACGCCAACCTTTTTGGACTTCAGATCAGAAAATGCAGCAACCTTGCTGGATTGGCCAACAGCAATCAACTGCTTGGCTTCAAAATATGGCTCGGAAAAATCCATCGATTGACGACGTTCCGGTGTGATGGTCACCGCAGAGATCACGATGTCGCGCTCACCCGTACCCAGCGTGGCGAAGATGCCTTCCCACGGCGTATTGGTGAATTTCACTTCCATGCCGGCCTTGGCAGCAATCGCCTTCAGTACGTCGACATCAAAACCAGCAACTTCTTTCTTTTCGTTCTGGTATTCAAACGGAGCGTAGGCCGCATCGGTGGCGACCTGATAAACCTTGGCAGCATGAGCAGAGGCGGCCAACAGCAGGCCGGCAAGGGCGGTGCCTGCAACGGCAACGAACTGGCGACGAATCATGGAAAGCTCCTGAGTAGCATTGTTGTGGGTGGCATGACAGGCGCCGCAGCCCGGCGCATGTGCATCATAACCGATAGCCTTCCTGCTGCGTGTCAGGAAAAACCCTAGAACTTGACGCGTGAAATGCCTGATTGGCAAAGCCAGTCAGTCTCAGAGACTGAATAAGTTCTCAGAACCTGTTCACGATCGGTAGCGAGAAGCCGTCAGCGGGGTGAAGAGCAGCGCAAAAACCGGAGTGTACAAGTAGTACATGAGGATTTTGTGCAGCATATGAGCCCCGATCACGGCTTCGCAGCAGGATCGTAAACAGGTTCTCAGGCATTAAGCAGCATATCCATCTCATGGCGTGCTGCTCGGGTCTGGGTCAGCCCGGCAATGACGGTTGGACCATCCAGATTGAGTGCAGTCAGTACGGCGGCGGGCAGATCGTCTGCGCGGAGGGGTGACTGGGCGGCTTGCAGACGGCAAAGCTGGATGGCCAGATGCAGGATTGCGCCAAGTGGTGCACATTCAGGATGGCGCAGCGGTTCATTTTGATAACGAATGGCCAGATGGATGGTTTCCGGAAAACTCCAGCGCCGCGCCAGTTCGGCCCCCACCTCGATGTAGTCAAAACCGATGCTGTTGTTTTCGATGGTTTTCCGGTCGGCGCCTTTGGCGACTGACTGATCAATATGAAATGCCAATTCCGGCGCTACCACATGAATCAGCAACTCGCCGATATTGTGCAGCAGGCCACAGGCAAACGCAGCATCCGCATCTGCGTGGATTTGCTGTGCCAGCCAGCGGGCACAGGCCGCGATATCCAGGCTGTTTTGCCAGAACTGCCTGCGATCAAAGCCGGGGGTGGTGACAAACGCGCCACTGATACCTGTGGCGATGACGAGCGTGCGCAGGGTGGAAAAGCCGAGCAGCATGGCTGCTTCATTGAGCGAACTGATGCGATGGCTTGAAGCAATATGCGCCGAATTCGCCAGGCGCAGCGTTTTGGCCGCCAGTACCTGATCCATGGCAATCCGCTCGGCAATATCCGATATGACCGTATCGGGTTTGCCAAAACTGGTGATCAATTCCTGCACAACTTTCGGGACGGAGGGCAAGCGGTGTGTCTGTTCAAACACATCTTCAAGCTTCATGGATCGTTGTTCCTTGCAGTGCGTGGATGGTTCCAGTGTAGCCCGTTATCGCATGCATGAAAAAACCGCCAGTTGTGGGCTGGCGGTTCGCATGGAGTTTACTGCGGCGAAATTCAGGATTCGCGTGTCTGGACCTGTACCAGCTCAGTCGCTTCCGTAACCTTTTCTGCTTCGGTTGTGCGGTCGCGACGGGTTCGGGCCTGGTGAGCTTCGGTCGTGACAACGACTTCTGCCGCAGTAGCCGTGGTACTGGTTTCCACCAGTTGCAGCGGTTCTTGCGTGGATGCATTGGCTGCGGCCTTTTGTGTATCACGCCGACGACGGCGTGGCGCCACAGCAGGCAGTTCCAGCGCGGGTGGTGCTTCCGTTGCTTGACGCGTGGCGACCATTTCCAGTCCTGCTTCTTCCGGCGTGCCGATCACGATGGCGGGCTGGGCTGGTGTCACAACCGTTTCGGCTACAGGTGCTGGTGTTTCGATGACCAGTGCCGGTTTGGCTTCTGCGACGGGTTCCAGTACCAGTTGCGCCTGAACCGGTTCGGCCGCAGGTGCTGCGGACACGGCCACTTCTGGCGTCACAGCAGCCACAGCCGGTTCTGCGTTGACCGGAGTTGGCGCTGTTTCAACCGGTGCGGCTGCCGCAATCGCTTCCTGAGCCACTGTAACGACCTCGGCGGCGACAGGCGCTGCTGCGATGGCTTCCTCGGCAACGGGTGCAGGCTGCGGTGCTGCAGGCTGAACGACCGTGGTCTCGAGTTCTGTTGCTGCGGCAGGAGCTTCAGTCGCGACAACCGGGGCTTCGGGCTGGCTGATTTCACGGTTGGTGGTAGCTGCTTCGGCTTGTGCGCTGCTTTCAACCGGCTGTGTCACCGTGCTTTCAGTGATTTGCTGCGCCTCGGCGGCAACCGCTTGTGCTTCACCCCGGTCACGGCGGTCGGAACGGCGACGACGACGACGACGCGATTCGTTGTTGCTTTCCACGGCTTCCGGCGCTTCCGTTGCTGCAACGGCTACCGACTGTTTGGCCTCGGCTTGCTGACGTTCGGCGCGAGCGGCCTTGTCTTCCTCGGAGCGTTGCTGGCGCTCAGCACGGTTGGGGCGCTCGGCCTTTTCCGGGCGCTCGGTACGTTCTTGCTGCGCGTGTGCGCGGTTGCCACGCTCGTTACGTGCCGGCTTGGCCTGATCTTCCTCGATGCGCGCCTTGCCGCCGCGACGTGGCTGCTGTTGCTCATCGGCGTTGCGCTCGGTACGCGAGCGGTCATTGCGCTCGGTACGTTCGCCACGATTGCGGTCGTTGCGCTCGCCGCGTTCGGTACGGCGACGCTGCTGGCGCACTGGCTTTTGCTCTTCAACAGGTTCGCTCTTGAAGAAATTCAGGATGCGCTGCCATAGCGAAGGACCTTCTGCGGCCTTGGTGTCGCGCGCACTGACCGGAGCCGGTTGTGCCGGGGTAATGCCCTTGACCACGGCCTCCTGGCGCTTGGCCTGCTCTTCCTTGCCCTTGTTGGGCTGGTAACCTTCCTCGGCCGGTGCTTCTACCATCTGGTAGGACGGCAGGTTTTCGTCGATATGGTTGAGGTCGTCGTGACGCAGACGGGTGACCGAGTAATTCGGCGTTTCGAGGTGCATGTTCGGGATCAGCACCACGTTGACCTTGAGTCGTGCTTCCACCGCGAACAGTTCGGCGCGCTTTTCGTTGAGCAGGAAGGTGGCGACATCAACCGGTACCTGGGCATGGATGGCCCCGGTGTTTTCCTTCATGGCCTCTTCCTGGATGATGCGCAGGATATGCAGGGCCGAGGATTCGATGCCGCGGATAAAGCCGGTACCGTGGCAGCGCGGGCAGGCAATATGGCTGGTTTCTTCCAGGCTCGGCTGCAGGCGCTGGCGCGAGAGTTCCATCAGGCCAAAACGGCTGATCTTGCCGGTCTGGACGCGGGCGCGGTCATAATGCAGCGCATCGCGCAGGCGGTTTTCCACGTCGCGCTGGTTCTTCGGGTTTTCCATGTCGATGAAATCGATCACGATCAAACCACCCATATCGCGCAGGCGCAACTGGCGAGCGATTTCATCGGACGCTTCCAGGTTGGTACGCAGTGCGGTTTCTTCGATGTCGCCACCCTTGGTTGCACGGGCGGAGTTTACATCGACCGACCACAGCGCTTCGGTACGATCGATAACGATTGCGCCACCGGAAGGCAAGCCGACTTCACGGGCATAAGCGGTTTCGATCTGGTGTTCGATCTGGAAGCGCGAGAACAGCGGTACGTCGTCCTTGTACAGCTTGACGCGGTTCACATTGGCCGGCATGACGTGGCTCATGAACTGGCGTGCCTGTTCAAACACGTCTTCCTTGTCGATCAGGATTTCACCGATTTCGGGCTGGAAGTAATCGCGAATGGCGCGAATGACCAGGCTGGATTCCTGATAGATCAGGAATGCGCCATGCTGGGCATGTGCAGCACCTTCGATAGCGGCCCAGAGCTGCTGCAGATAGTTCAGATCCCACTGCAGCTCTTCGACATTGCGGCCAATCGCGGCGGTACGGGCGATCAGGCTGGTGCCAGGGGGCGGAGAAAGTTGATCCAGGGCAGCGCGCAGTTCGTTACGCTCTTCGCCTTCGATCCGGCGCGAAACGCCACCACCGCGCGGATTGTTCGGCATCAGAACCAGGTAGCGACCAGCCAGACTGATATAGGTAGTCAGTGCAGCGCCTTTGTTGCCGCGCTCGTCCTTTTCGACCTGGACGATCAGCTCCTGGCCTTCGCGCAGGGCATCCAGCGCACGGCCACGGCCGCCGCCTTCTCCGTCACCGAGGTAGGAGCGGGCAATTTCCTTGAATGGCAGAAAGCCGTGACGATCGCAGCCGTAATCGACGAAGCAGGCTTCGAGAGAAGGCTCGACCCGGGTGATGACACCCTTGTAGATATTGGACTTGCGTTGTTCCTTGCCGACCGATTCGATATCCAGATCGATCAGCTTTTGTCCGTCCACGATCGCAACGCGCAGCTCTTCGGCCTGCGTTGCATTGAACAGCATACGTTTCATGTTGACTCCTGCGCGCACGACAACGGCAGGAGGAAGCGGCGCTCTGCGCCGGGCGGTTTTGGCCTGTTCGGGGCTTGAAATGCGCGCACAAAGCCGTTTGGAGCGGCAGCTGCGTGGCCAGGATCAGGGAAAAGGTTGCGCCGGGTGCTGAGATTTCCTCGTTTGTTGTGGAACGGGTGTGTGCCAAACTTCCAGTCCCGCCGCTGTGATGGGGCGGAACATGTAAATAACCGTCGGTGCGCGATGTATACAAATCATATTAATATCGCTGCTTTTTTGCGGTGAGCGAGATTAACCGCTTCCCTGACCGGTTTGCCTTGACTGGGGCCATGGCGCTTTCCGCGCTCGCGCCTGGGGGACACATGGTCCGACAGGGGCAGGTCTAACCTGCGGCGGAATGGTTATCGCCTGGCAGAGCAGGGATGGCAAAAGATCGGGATCAATAGGCCGATCGTTTGAAAAACGTCGGCGGCACCCTGGGCAGGTAACGACACAATGGTCGGCTGTTCGGATGCCAGAACTGCGGCACGAAAATCGCAAGTGTTCACCGCAGTACTGCGTTGCGGTTTACCATGTGCAACGCGAACCAGAGTATATGTCAATATGAGCGAGACAAGCAAAGCATCCGTCACATTCCTGACCATCAGTGCCGACGAGGCCGGACAGCGCCTGGATAATTTCCTGTTGCGCATGCTCAAGGGCGTGCCCAAGAGCCATGTCTATCGCATTGTGCGCGGTGGTGAAGTGCGGGTGAACAAGGGGCGGGTGGATGTCACCTACCGCCTGGCCGCCGGTGACGTATTGCGTATTCCGCCAGTACGCCTGGCGGAAAAACCGGATACCTCCACGGCCGAGGCGGCCGCTGCGCATGTTCAGGTGCCCGTCATCTATGAAGACGAGGGCCTGATCGCCTTGAACAAGCCGGCAGGCCTAGCCGTGCATGGCGGTTCCGGCCTGAGTTTTGGCGTGATCGAACTCTTGCGCGCCCAGCGGCCTCAGGCGCGTTTTCTGGAGCTGGTGCACCGGCTGGATCGGGAAACCTCGGGCATTCTGCTGGTGGCCAAGAAGCGTTCAGCGCTGACCAAACTGCATGAAATGCTGCGCGACAATCACCAGATCGACAAACGCTACCTGGCGCTGGTCGAGGGCGTGTGGCCGCATGCGCGGAACCATGTGAAGCTGAAGTTGCTCAAATATGAAACGCCGGATGGCGAGCGCCGCGTGAAGGTGAGCGAGGATGGCCTGTCTTCGCATACGGTTATCAATCGCCAGCAAGTCTGGACGGATTGCTCGCTGCTGGAGTGTGAACTTAAAACAGGCCGTACCCACCAGATCCGCGTGCATCTGGCGGCATCCGGCCACGCCATCCTTGGCGATGATAAATATGGCGAGCCGGCCATCAACCGGGCATTGCAAAAGCGCGGGTTGCGCCGCATGTTCCTGCATGCATGGCGCCTGACCCTGATTCACCCTTTGACCGGCGACAAGCTGGCACTGGAAGCGCCACTGCCCGATGAACTGCAAGCCTTTCTGAATATTCTGGACCACGAAGCACAAACATGATGCCTGACACCGAAAATTTCGCCCGTCGCTTTGATCTCCTGGTTTTTGACTGGGATGGCACGCTGATGGATTCCACTTCAACCATCGCCCGTTCCCTGCAGGCGGGTTTTCGCGATGTCGGTCTGCCGGAGCCTTCTTACCGCGATTGCAATTTCGTGATTGGCTATGGCCTCAAGGAAGCCATGAACTACTTGGCCCCCGAAGCGGATGACGCCCAGGTCGTTGCGCTGGTGGATGCCTACAAGCGCAATTTCTTCTCGGGCGAGCATAAGCTGGAGCTGTTCGAGGGAGTGGAAGAGGCGTTGCCGCAATTGCGCGATGCCGGTTATACCCTGGCAATCGCCACAGGCAAGGCACGTGCCGGGCTGAACCGCATGCTGGTGCAAACCGGCATTGGCGAGTATTTCGAGGTCACGCGTTGCGCGGATGAGGCATTTTCCAAGCCGCATCCGGCCATGCTTGAATATATTCTGGATTACACCCTGACCGCGCCGCATCGCACCCTGATGATTGGCGATACCACGCACGACATGGAGTTGGCGCGCAATGCCGGTACCCATGGTGCTGTGTTGAGTTATGGTGCGCATCCGATCGAGGACATGCTGCCCTTGAATCCGGTTGCACATTTCGATGACTTTCCTTCCCTGACTCGCTGGTTGCTGGAGAATGCAGCATGAATGAACGTGTAATCTGCGCATCGGAAGATCTGGTTGATGGCGGCCTGGCAAAGCGGTTCGTGACGCGCATCTATGGCGATGAAGCCCCGGCATTTGTGATTCGCTATCAGGGGCGGGTGCATGCCTATATCAACGAATGCGTGCATATCCCGCTCGAACTCGATCAGAATCCCGGCCATGTTTTTGATATGACCGGCCAGTTTCTGGTTTGCTCGGTGCATGGCGCCTACTATTCGCCTGATGACGGGCGCTGCCTGGGTGGTCCTTGCCGCGGGCCCGGTCTCGTACCGTTGTCGGTCGAGGAACGTGATGGTCAAATCTGGTTGAAGGAGGTGTAACGCCATGCATGATGATCTGGAGCGGCGCGCGTTGCATGATCTGCTGACCGCCAGTTTGCGCGAGCAACGTGCGGCCCGGCGCTGGGGCATATTTTTCAAGTTGCTGACCTTTGTCTGGCTGTTGGGTGGCCTGTTGCTGGTGGCCGGCGTGTTGCAGGGCGGGACGGATGAGGCTGCTGCCGGCGAGCACACTGCCCTGGTCAATATGGAGGGTACCCTGGCTGCGGGCGGTGAAACCGACAGCAGTCAGATTGTCGAAGGATTGCGAGCCGCCTACGAAGACGGCAATACCCGAGCCGTGATCCTGCGTGCCAACAGTCCTGGCGGTAGCCCGGTACAGGCTGGCATGATCAATGACGAGATTCGTCGCCTGCGCAAGGCGCATGCCGATATTCCGCTGTATGTGGTGATCGAGGATGTCTGTGCCTCCGGTTGCTACTACGTGGCAGTCGCCGCCGACAAGATTTTTGCCGACAAGGCAAGCATGGTCGGCTCGATCGGGGTGCTGATGGATGGATTCGGTTTTACCGGCACCATGGAGAAATTCGGCATTGAGCGGCGTTTGTTGACGGCCGGTGAAAACAAGGGTTTCCTTGACCCCTTCTCGCCGTTGCAGCCGGAGCAGCGCAGCAAGGCGCAAGCCATGCTCAATGAAGTGCATCGGCAGTTCATCGATGTGGTGAAATCCGGACGTGGCAAGAAGCTGGCGGATAATCCCGATATTTTTTCCGGCCTGGTCTGGAGCGGTGCCACTGCGCAGCAGTTGGGTCTGGTCGATGAATTGGGATCGGTCGACCGTGTGGCGCGCGAGATCGTGAAAGTCGAGAATGTCGTTGATTTCACCCCCCAGCCCAGCTGGGCTGACCGTGTGGCGCGGCAGGTAGGCGTGGCAGCGGCAACCCGCCTGGGTGCCGAGCTGGGTTTGCAGCTCAAATAGGCGGAAAAGGATAGCCATGGCGCGCAAGGTCCGGCATCAGGAACACGACAATCACGAGCGTTGGCTGGTTTCCTATGCCGACTTCATCACGCTGTTGTTTGCATTCTTCGTGGTGATGTATGCAATTTCGTCCGTGAATGAGGGCAAGTACCGCGTGCTGTCCGAATCGCTGGTCAGCGCTTTCACCAATACGGCACCCAATGCGCCTGATCCGCTGCGCAACCCGCAGCCCCTGACCGGAACCCCGACGAAGCAGATTATCCAGCCAGCTTCATCCGCAGCGGAGTCTGCCGGCAAGGATTCCCTGCTGCAGGCCGAGAAGGCGCGCAAGATGCAGTCCATGGCTGGCAATATCAAACAGTCGATGGGAAGCTTGATCGATACGGGCAAGGTGCGCGTTACCCACTCCAAACGCGGTATCGCCGTCGAGATCAATGATTCAGTGCTGTTTGATCTGGGACGCGCCGAATTGCAGTCATCCTCCTCCGAGCTGTTGCGGGCATTGGCTGCGATGGTGCGCGATTCCGACAACCTGATCCAGATCGAGGGTCATACCGACAACGCACCGATCCGCTCCGGTCTCTATCCGTCCAACTGGGAGCTGTCCAGCGCCCGTGCCGCCAGCGTGGTGCGCCTGTTTGTCGAAGCAGGTGTGGCACCACAGCGGCTGGTGGTGATTGGTTACAGCGACCAGCGGCCGGTGGATTCCAACGACAAGGCCGATGGTCGTGCGCGCAATCGCCGCGTTACGCTGAATATCCTGGCCGATAATCGTGATGATATTGCGGTGATTCCTACTCACCTTCAGTGAGCGTGGGTTTGGCTGCGTTTGAGCCAGCGCCGCTGCAGGCTGTCAAAGCCAAGATAGAGCGATGGCGTGATGTAAAGCGTCACGAGCTGGGAAAAGATCAGCCCGCCCACCACCGCCACGCCGAGCGGCTGGCGCAATTCGGCCCCGGCGCCAATGCCCAGTGCAATTGGCAGTGCGCCCATCATCGCAGCCAGCGTGGTCATCATGATCGGGCGGAAGCGCAGCAAACTGGCCTCGATAATCGCGTCATACGGCGGTCGCTTGTCTTTTCGTTCGGCTTCCAGGGCAAAGTCGATCATCATGATCGCGTTTTTCTTCACGATGCCGATCAGCAGCAAAATGCCGACCATGGCAATGAAGGTGAGCTGCATATCCAGAACTTTCAACGCCAGTAGCGCGCCGACGGCGGCAGAGGGAATGCCGGCCAGGATGGTGACCGGATGGATCCAGCTCTCGTACAGTACACCCAGGATCACGTAGATCACGGCGATGGCAATCAGGATCAGCCAGAGCTGGCTGCTTTGCGATTTCAGGAAAATGGCCGCATCGCCGGCAAAGTCGCCAAAGACATGGGCCGGCAGGCGCAATTCCTGGCGGATCTTGTTCATTTCCACGGCCGCATCCGAGAGCGATGCACTGCCTGCGAGGTTAAAGCTCAGCGTGACCGATGGAAGTTGCCCCTGGTGGTTGATGGCATTGTTGATCCGTGCACGCTCGACCGTGGTGAAAGCGCTCAGCGGTACCAGCTGCCCGCTCTTGCTGCGCACATACAGGTGATTGATACCGTTTTCATCCTGACGGTAACTGTCCGAGAACATCATCAGGACTGGGAAATTATCCTGCGGCTGGTAGATCGTGCTGACTTCGCGTTCGCCAAACGCATTGTTGAGGGCATCGCGCACCGATTGCATGTCGATGCCCATGCCCTGAGCTTTCTGGCGGTCAATGATCAGTTTGGCTTGCAGCGCGGTGCGTTCGGCATCGGTATTCAGATCGACAAAGACATGCTCGGCCTCGCGCATGCGCCGCATCAGGCGATCAGCCCAAAGATTGAGATCGTCGATATTGACCGACTGCAGGGTGAATTGATAACGGCTGGTAGAGCCCCGCCCGGAGATGCGCAGGTTCTGGATCGGGTTGTAGGTAACGGAAAAGCCGGGAATGCCCGCTGTTGATTTGCGCAGGGTATCAATCACTTCCGGCATCGAGGCGCGATCGGCGCGTGGCTTGAGCGTGATGAACATGAAACCACGGTTGTTGCCGCTGGAAAACGACACCAGATTGGCAACATTCGGGTTCTTCTGGACACGTTCCATGGCCTGCCGCTGCAGGGCACGCATTGCCGGCCAAGCAATGTCCTGATCTGCAGTGGTTCTGGCGCTGATCTGGCCGATATCTTCTTCCGGGAAAAAACCCTTGGGAATACCCAGATACAGCCACACGGTGAGGATGCAGGTGCCCAGAGCCAGCAACCAGACAATCCAGCGATGCCGCACGCTATAAATCAGCGAGTGTCGATAGGCTGACAGCAGCAGGTTGAAACCGTGCTCGAATACCCGGCTCCAGGCTGGTGCTTGCTTGGTCTCGTCATGGTGGCGCACGAAGCGTGCGGCCAACATTGGGATGATGGTCAGCGCCGCGAGCGCGGAAACGGCAATGGCCAGTGAAACCACCGCGGCGAATTCATGAAACAGCAGACCGGTTTCGCCGGGCATGAAAAAGATCGGGATGAATACGGCAATCAGCGAGATCGAGATCGAGATCACGGTGAAGCCGACTTCACGTGCGCCCCGGATCGCGGCCTGGAAGGGTTTGATGCCATTTTCAACGTGGCGCACGATGTTTTCCAGTACCACGATGGCATCATCCACCACCAGTCCAACCGCGATGGTCAGCCCCATCAGCGAAATATTGTTCAGGCTGTAGCCAAACCAGAGCATCAGCGCGAACGTACCGAGCAGAGAAACGGGCAGCGAAACAGACGGAATCAGTGTGGCTGAGAGTCGACGCAGGAACAGCAGGATTACCATGATCACCAGCGCGATGGTCAGCAGCATGGTCAGATTGACATCATGGATGGCCTCGCGCACCGAGAGCGAACGGTCGTTGAGCAGCTTGATCTCGACCGAGGCTGGCATCTGGGCCTGAATGCGCGGCAACGCTTCCTTGACAGCATCAACCACTGCCACGGTATTGGCATCGGGCTGGCGATAGACCTGCAGCACGATTGACGGTTCGCCATTCACCCAGCTCACCGACTTGATGTTCTCCACACTGTCTTCCACGCTGGCCACATCTGCCAGACGCACAGGCTGGCCATTTTTTACCGTGATGATCTGGCTGGCAAATTCGCTGGCGCGCTTGAGCTGGTCATTGGCGCCAATGATCAGTACCTGCCGCTTGCCTTGCAAGGTGCCGACCGGCGAATTGGAGTTGGTGGCGCGCAGGGCGCTGGCCAGTTCGCTGATGGTGAGATCGCGCGCGGCCAGTCGTTCGGCATCCACCAGGATGCGTACCGCGTAACGCTTTTGGCCGTTGATCGTGACTTGTGCAACGCCATTGACGGTCGAGAGTGTCGGTGCGATCAGGTTGTCGGAAAAATCATTGAGTTGCGACGGCGACAACGAGGGAGAGGTGATGCCGACATTCAGGATCGAATCGTCCGCCGGGTTGATCTTGCGATAACTCGGCGGATTGCTCATGTCATCGGGCAGGCTGCGATTGGCGCGCAGCAAGGCTGCCTGCACATCAACCGCTGCGGCATCGATATCGCGCGCCGGGTCGAATTCCAGCGTGATGCTGGTACTGCCCAGCGAGCTGGACGATGTCATCATCGTCAGGCCGGGGATGGTTGAGAACTGTTTTTCCAGCACATTGGCGACGGATGCCGCCATGGTTTCCGGGCTGGCGCCCGGCAAATTGGCCGATACACTGATCTTGGGCAGGTTAAAAGACGGCAGTGCCGAGATCGGCAGCTTGAGCCAGGCTGCGGTGCCGGCGACGATCACCGCCAGCCAGAGCAAAGCGGTGGCAACCGGCCGGCGGATGCTGTGTTCGGACAGGATCATGTGCGTTCCGTCAGTGTGTGCCGGCGGCGCTGGCCCGGCTGGCTTGCTGGCCGCGCTTGCCGTCTGCAGGTCGCGAGGCAGCCTCGATCACCTTGCCGCCCGGGCGCAGATTCTGGCCGCCTTCAAGTACCACCTTGGTATTGCCGGTAATGCCGGTAACAATGGCACGTTCCTGATAGACCTGCACCACCTGTACCGGTTGTGCGCTGACGGTGTCGTCGTTGCCAACTACGTAGACAAATTGCCCGCTGCTGTTGTTTTGAATCGCCTGGGCCGGCAGCGTGACGGCATCGGCAATTTCGCCGGCTTTGACCTTCACCGAGACAAATTGGCCGGGCCAGAGCTGGTGCTGGCCGTTGGCAAATTGTGCCTTGATGCCAATGGTGCCGGCGGTACGATCGATGCTGTTTTCCACGAAAGTGATTTGCCCGCGCAAAGGCTGGCCTGCCCCGGTGTCGATGAGGACCTGCACTTTGTCACGTGCCTTGGCATCGGTCAGCATGGGCAGGAAGCGTTCTGGCAAGGTAAAGCTGACACCAATCGGGTCCAGGCGCGTGATTCTCACCAGTGCAGTCGTGGTGTTGGCCTGCACCAGGCTGCCGGTGCGTACATCGATGCGTCCGGCGCGACCGGCGAACGGTGCACGGACAAAGTTGTAGGAATGCAGAACCTTGGCCGATTCAAGCGTGGCGATATCCTGTGCCAGTGTGGATTCGGCCGAATCCAGTTTGGCGCGGGTAGTATCCAATCCGGCGGGAGAGATGAAATTCTTGCTGGCCAGATCCTGTGCGCGCTGCCAGTCACGCTTGGCGATCTCGAGTTGGGTCCGGCTGCCGATCACGCGTGCCTCGGCTTTCTGCAGATTGGCAGCATCGTCGCTCGCATCCAGAGAAAACAGCAACTGACCTTTTTTTACCTGATCGCCTTCCTGGAAATGAATCTGGCTGACAGTGCCGGTTTTCTGCGGACGTAGATCCACCTCGTCGAGCGAAATCACATTGCCCTGCGATGCCATGATCAATGGAATGGATTCGGTTCTGGATAGGGTGGTGCTGACGGTTTGTGCACGGGCGGCGCGGGGATGCGCCGATGGAGTGCTGGCCTGGGGAGATGTCGTCGACTCGGGCTTGCTTCCCCCGCATGCCGTCAGGGTTAGACAAAGCACGAGCGGAGCGGCAAGTCGATGATCAATCATGCATGATTCCCTGTTTTTCACCCTGACGATAACGACGTGTGATGTAAACCATTACCAGTGCCACGAGCAGGCCAAACCCTGTGATGATGGCGTGCATGGGCGGTACGCCACTGCTGGAAAACTGTTGGATGACAGAAGCTGGCGCATCGGCTGGCACGTCTTCACTCAGGAATTTGACCAGCAATGCATGGGCGCCGACCATGACCAGGATGCCCAGATTTTCGTTGAAGTTCTGTACGGCAATCGAATGCCCTGCGCCCATCAGCATGTAGCCGCGGTGTTGCAGCATTGCGTTCAGCGGCACAACAAAGAAGCCGGAGAGAGCACCCACGACAAACATCATCAGGGCGGCTATCCAGGTTTCATGGACGAACAGCATGCCCACGATGCCTACGCCCATGGCGATGCCGGCCGGCAATACCGAGAATGCCTTTTTCAGGGGGATCCAGCGGCCGGCAATCACCGCGCCGAAGGCAACGCCAAATGCTACGATCGCAACGAGCCGCGTTGCCTGCTCCATCGAGTAGCTCAGCCAGATGATCGCCCAGTTGATCACTACCAGCCGCATGGTTGCACCCGCCCCCCAGAACAACGTGGTGACGCCGAGCGACAGGCCGCCTTGCGGATCGCGCCACAGGCGTTTTACGCACCACCAGAATTCGCGCGCCAGGTGCATCGGCTTGAGGTGCAGGGCCTTGAGTCGTACGTTGAGTTTCGGGATATACACATTGAGCCATGCCGCCAGCAGGTAGATGACGATAATGGCACCGATGGCGAATTCCGGTGGCGATATATGATTGCCAAGGACAAAGGTGCCGATATGGTGGGTGTTGAGGAAGGCGTGAATCCAGTTCCCGCACAAAAAGCCGCCGAGCAGTGTCCCGAAAATGATGGCGCCCACGGTGGCGCCCTCAAGCCAGCCATTGGCGGCAACCAGTTTTTCGTGCGGCAGATATTCGGTGATGATGCCGTATTTGGCCGGCGAGTAGGCCGCTGCGCCGAATCCCACCACGGCATAGGCAATGATCGGTGGTACCCCGATCAACATGCCCAGACAGCCAGCCAGCTTGATGCCATTGCAGATCATCATTGCGCGTCCCTTGTGCATGGAATCGGCGAATGAACCGGCAAAGGGGGCCAGCACGACGTAGGAGGTGGTGAAGCTCCATAGCAGCAAGGATAAGTGCCATTCTGGCGCGGCCTGTACCTTCAGCAGGGCAATGGCGGCGATGAACAGGGCATTGTCGGCCAAGGCAGACAGGAACTGCGAGCCGAGAATGATGAAGAAACCAAAATTCATGGGAAGGCATACTTCCGGTTAAGCCGAGTGCGTTTTATACCACGAATGTGTAAGGATGGTATTGTCACTACCGGAACCGGTCCCAATGTTGCACTGCAATGATCTATAATCGACCGTCTGTGTTTACCAGCCCGCTACCTCATCATGGCACGTCCCATCCTGGCAACCATTCACACCCAGTCCCTGCTGCACAATTACCGTTTGCTCAAGGCGCTGGCGCCTAATAGCCAAGCCTACGCCGTGATCAAGGCCAATGCCTATGGTCACGGACTGGTGCGCACGGCGCAGGCGCTGGCCAAGGCTGACGGTTTCGCCCTGCTCGAAATCGAGCAAGCACAGGTATTGCGTGAACTGGGATTCGATCAGCCTATCCTGTTGCTCGAGGGGGTGTTCGAGCCGGTAGAGCTGGAAATCTGTGCCCAGTACGATTTTCGTATCGCGGTACACAGCGAGCAGCAGTTGCAGTGGCTGGAATCCGCCAGGTTGCCGCATCCGCTGCGGGTGTGTCTGAAGCTTAATACCGGCATGAGCCGGTTGGGCTTCGAGGCGGAAAGGGCGCATGAACTGGTGTCGCGCCTGTCTGAATGCAATAACGTGCTGTCTGTCACCTTGATGGCGCACTTTGCCACGGCCGATGAGCCGGACAAGGGCGTCGATTGGCAGCTGGAACGCTTCCGTGCGGCGACGGCCGGTTTGAATCTGCCAGTTTCGCTGGCCAATTCGGCAGCGTTGTTTGATTACCCGCAAACGCATGCTGAGTGGGTGCGGCCCGGTATTACCCTGTATGGCTCATCACCGTTTGCAGATCGTACCGCCAATGATCTGGGGCTCAAGGCAGCAATGTCGTTGACTTCGCGCATCATTGGCGTGCAGTCGCTCAATCCCGGCGCAAGCGTAGGCTACGGGGCGGCTTTTCGTGCCGACAAGCCAATGCGTATCGGCGTGGTGGCATGCGGTTATGCCGATGGTTACCCGCGTCATGCGCCAACCGGTACGCCTGTCTGGGTTTGCGGGCAGCGCAGCAGGCTGGTCGGCCGTGTATCCATGGATATGCTTGCAATCGATTTAACCGATATTGCGCAGGCCGAAGTTGGCAGTCCGGTCGAACTTTGGGGCTGCAACCTGTCTATTGATGAAGTGGCGGCTGCCGCAGGTACCATCAGTTATGAATTGATGTGTGCCTTGGCGCTGCGCGTACCCGTTGTTACGGACTGAGGTGAAGTAATCGATGACAGGCGGCTCGAAAATGTCGGGCGCTTTCATTACAATAACCGCCTCAAAAGAATTCCCTTTTATTTCTATTGCAACCCGCAGGTTGAATCATGGCTTTAATTGTCCAGAAATACGGCGGTACCTCGGTCGGAAGTCCTGACCGGATCAAGAACGTGGCACGCCGCGTGGCGAAATTCAAGGCACAGGGCCACGATCTGGTTGTGGTGGTTTCCGCGATGTCCGGCGAAACCAACCGCCTGATCGCCCTAGCCAAGGAAATCCAGACAAATCCAGATCCGCGTGAACTCGACGTGATCATTTCGACCGGAGAGCAGGTCACCATCGGTCTGTTGGCCATGGCACTCAAGGAAGTTGGTGTCGATGCCGTCAGCTATACCGGTGGCCAGGTCAAGATCCTGACCGACAGTGCCTTCACCAAGGCTCGCATCCAGTCGATTGACGATGAAAACATGCGTGCCGATCTGGCCGCAGGCAAAGTGGTCATCGTCGCCGGTTTCCAGGGGGTTGATGCCGAAGGCAGTATCACCACGCTGGGCCGTGGGGGATCCGATACCACCGGTGTTGCCCTGGCCGCTGCGCTCAAGGCAGATGAATGCCAGATCTATACCGATGTCGATGGTGTCTATACCACCGATCCGCGCGTGGTACCTGAAGCGCGCAAACTCAAGACCATCACCTTTGAAGAAATGCTGGAAATGGCCAGCCTGGGCTCCAAGGTGCTGCAGATCCGCTCGGTTGAATTCGCCGGCAAATACAATGTGAAATTGCGTGTGCTCTCCAGCTTCCAGGAAGAAGGCGAGGGCACCCTGATTACCTTCGAGGAAGACAGCAACATGGAAAAGCCCGTCATCTCCGGCATCGCCTTCAATCGTGACGAAGCCCGCATCAATGTGATGGGTGTACCGGACAAGCCCGGTATCGCCTACCAGATTCTGGGGCCGGTGGCTGATGCCAATGTCGATGTCGACATGATCATCCAGAACGTAGGCCAGGATGGCACGACCGACTTCTCGTTTACGGTGCCGAAGAACGACCTGGCTCGCGCGATCAAGGTGCTTGAAGGCGTGCAGGCGCATATCGGCGCGCGCACCATTCAAGGCGACGACAAGATTTGCAAGGTATCGATCGTTGGCGTGGGTATGCGTTCGCACGTTGGTGTCGCAGCCACCATGTTCCGTACACTGGCTGAAGAAGGCATCAATATCCAGATGATTTCTACTTCCGAGATCAAGATTTCCGTGGTGGTGGAAGAGAAATATCTCGAATTGGCAGTGCGTGTACTGCACAAGGCATTTGGTCTGGAGCAGGCATCGTAATCAGCCAATAAATTTCCTGTTTCCGGCTTGACGCTGCGGGATGATCAACGTATGATCCCGCTTCCCTTGACGGAGACGTGGATGAGTGGCTGAAATCACTCCCCTGCTAAGGGAGCATAGGGGCCAAAACCTCTATCGAGGGTTCGAATCCCTCCGTCTCCGCCAGGTTTTACCGGCGACGGTAAATTTGGAAAAAAGTAGTAAATCAGCGCGGCCGTAGCTCAGTTGGATAGAGTATCTGGCTACGAACCAGAGGGTCAGGAGTTCGAATCTCTTCGGCCGCGCCACTTGCCTCAGTCCCCATCGTCTAGAGGCCTAGGACACCGCCCTTTCACGGCGATAACCGGGGTTCGAATCCCCGTGGGGACGCCAACCTTTGGATGGTTGGGTCAGAAATAAAAGTCTTGAATGAAAATGGCAAAACAAGGCGATAGCCTTTTTTTCCATCTTCATTGAATGGCTGGCACTTGATCGGCAGCCCTCCCAAGAAATCCCGAATTACTTTTCTGCCTTGATCACCCCCTTGTGCGAGTAGCGCCTTGATGTTGTGCAAGGACGTACTAATCTGCCCAACCAATTTCTCGACATCCTTCGGCGCCAGCGTTTTCTCCTGACTCAATTCCGCGATTTGTCTTTCCAGTACGGTTTTGCGATCTTCGCGTTGTTTGATTTGCTGGCCCAACCCAGTCGGCGTGTTTTCAGCGCCTTCGGCTGCCATCGTCCATAAATTCTCGATTTGCCGAGCAAGCTTGTTTACTTCACTCTGCAAGTTTTCCATGGTTTGTTGCCGAGGTGCGCTTTCTTCTTTCAGCAGATTGCTCACTTCCTCAACCAGCATGTTGATAGCGTAAGGTGACAAGAACTCCGACTGAAGCGCCTGCACAACTTGATCCTCAAAAAGCTCGATCGGCTTGCGCAGCGAGTTGCTACATCTAACCTCCCCGAATGTTTTGTACCCACCGCACATATAGGACATTACAGACCTGCGCGTACTACCACTGCCATAACTGCCGCGTACGACGACCATGCGGCTGCCGCATTCGCAAACCATGAGGCCCGAGAGCATATAATTGGATTGCCGTTGCTTATCAATCCGCCCCGCGCTCTGTTTACTATAGGCCTGCGCTTCCGCTTCAAGACGTTTCTGAACCTCCTCCCAAAGTTTGGCATCCACAATACGCAAGTCGGGTCGTTCCACCCGAATCCATTCGGAATCATTCTGGAGTACGCGAAGCTTCGCGCGCTTGTTTTTATAGGTGTTGCGATATTTCCCATAAACAACTTTTCCCACATAGCGCTCATTGCGTAGCATCTCCCGGATGCCACTGGGTGCCCAAAGCGCTTTACTCGGTGCCTGGGGTTTTTTGCCGCCAAAATAGCGAGTCAGACAATTGACATAAGTATCCTGGGCGACACCATTCAATGTTTTGGCGATCGAGTCATAACCATATCCTGCCAGATACATCGCAAAGATCCCGCGCACCACTTCTGCTTGATCAGGGTAAATTTTGTGATCGGTAAAGGCGCGGACAGAGAAGCCGAGCGCCGAAAGATTGTTGATCTGAATGTTCTCATAGCCATAGACCCGTCCCCCGGTGACCACCCCTTGCATGGCCAGGCGAATCAGTGCATCCCGTGAGCGCTTGCTGGCATTTTCGCGCTCTTCTGCTGCAAGAATGGATTTGACGAACAGAATCAGCGCATCCATATTGCTAGAAATTTTTTCCTCTTGCCTGCTCAGGTAAGAATGGACCGAAATACCGACTTCTTTGAGGGAGTACATCACTTCCAGCGTTGCAAAAGCCTCCCGGCCCAAGCGCGAGAGTTCTGATACCACCAAGATCTGAAACTGTTCGGTGGCAGCGAGCAATTTTTTGAGACCTGGACGATGGATGAATTCCGCACCTGAAGTTTTCTCATCGAAAAAAATCAGGTGTTCGGGCACAACCCAGCCTTGCGATTCGGCATAGGCTTTGGCATGGTCGATTTGACGTGTCACCGAAGTATTGGCAGCGGCCTTGTCAGAATCATCCGTCGATTTACGTGCATAAATGGCTGCAATGAGAGGCTGAACGCTTTTCATGGTTTACTCCTGTTTTTCCGAATTGGTGGATTGTGTTGTTGCGAGCAGGCTCGGCTCTGCGGCAGCAGGTTGTTTCAGGTGGCTGACGATTAATTCCGCCATGCTGCGACTAGCACGCCGCTGCCCCGCTAAACGTTGAATGCGCTCCATCGCATCCATGCAGACCGTGAAGTGATCTGACTCATGAGATGTAGCCTGTTCATGCCATCGGATGCCATGGTCGGCATGTTCTTGTGACAAGCGGTTAAGACGATCCAGCCCGTCCAGCAAAGTCTTCAGTTGCGTTTGTTTACATGACATCGCTTTATTCCTTTCAAGTTGCTTGGTGAAAGTATGTAATCACGATGTATCAGCAGTCGGCAAATTGAAGGCCGGTCAATTCCTGTATGTGTGATCTACTTCACACCCTCGGCCTACAATTTGACGCCCCCTTAAAAAAAGCCTATGCGCGGCTTGTCTTCATCCACCTCTATTTCCGGTGGCTGCGGCAACAGATTGCCCTTGTGCTGCAATAAGGCGTCCGGCGAATCGAAGCGAGCCAGCGCTGCATCAAAGCCCGTTTCCAGCCGCTTGCGCAGTTCGCGAATGTTCGGACAGTGGGCCAGAAACGCAGCCTGCACCGCCTCGGGCAGCTCGGCCTGAAACAACTGGTCGCGCCCCTCCTGCCGCCGCAGTTGGGTGTACAGCTGCTGCAAGATCTGCGGCCATGCCTGGCGCTGTGGCGCGCTGATCGGATAGGACTGGAAACGGTTCCGCAGTGGCGCAGGCAGTTCTGCACTGCTGTTGGCGGTGGCGAGGAAGGTGCAATAACGCAAATCCATCGGCACTTCGACAAACTTGTCTTCAAAGCGCCGGGCGTTTTCCGGTTCGAGCAGCACCAGCAAGATATCGAGCGTCCAGCCATGATTGCCCAAGGCGCTCTTGTCGATCTCTTCCAGCAGTACCAGGGGATTGGCAATCGTACTTTGCGCCAGAAACAGCGCCAGTTTTCCGGGCGCGGCGGATCCCCAGTGGCGGGAAGTGCCAATCAGGGCCAGATTGTCTGCATTGCCACCCAACTGGATTTCCAGCGTCGGCAAGGCCAGGATCTCGGCCAGACAGTGCATGAGATGACTCTTGCCATTACCGGGCGGACCCAGTAGCAGAGTGGGGGAAAGCTTGAGTGGCTGCTGTGTCGCGACTTGCAACTTGATCCGATTCAGCAACGAGGTCAGCACGGCCGCCATATGCGGAAGCTGCTGCTGTAACGTTTGCAATTGCTGCCAATGATCATGATTGGGGATTCGCAACTCTTTGGGTTGGGCCAGCCCGCTCAATTGCTCGACCAGACCGACCCGATCACGCCCACGCTCACTGCCCAGCCGCTGCTGCAGCGCCACGGCATCAACCAACTGCACTTGCCGGCACGGTGCTGCCGCCACTGCCGGCGAGGTTTCCTCTGGTGGGTCGAAGGTGGGCAGACGCTGCCGTAGCCGCCCCCGTGCCGCCGCAGCGACATGGCGCGGCAGCAGGGGCAGCAGGGGCAGCAGGGTGGCGGTCTGGCCCGCCAGCCGTTCGCTCAGTGACGGCATGACTGACCTCGCTGCAACAGACCAATCTCCACCACCCAGAAGCCACAGATGTGGTCGAGACTGCGCAACAGATAGGTTTTGGCCCAACTCAGGGACGCCTCCGGCGGGAAATCCAGCCGCTGGCGCAACAGGATCTGCAAACCGCCATCCTCATCTTGCTCAATCACAACCGCCGGACCACCCCGACCATTCCAGCGATTCGCCAGCCCCACCAGCACACCCAGCCACTCGGCCGGCAAACTGGTTTCGCAGCGACTTTCCAGAAAGATCCCGTCCAGGGTGTGTTTGCAGACGATCTCGAAATTGATCTGCGCCTGCTCGCATAACACCACCAGTTCGTGATCGCCCAGATTGCTCGCGAAATACAGCGACTGGCTCGCCAGGCGTGTCTGCAATGTCTCGATCACCCAGTCCTGTACGGCAGCCGTCGCCTGCGGCAAACGCTCGGCTTCCTTCAGGAAGTTCATGGGTCCCAGATTCGCCAGCGAGACCAGTGCTTCCGGATCCCCCTCGGCCAGCCCCTGCGCGAGCAACAGATACAAGGCGGGGCGCAAACTCGGCAGCGGCAAACTGCACAACTCGGCCAGTACCGGTTCCGCCAGCCAGACCTCACGCTGCCACAGCTTCAGGCAGTACTGCTGCCAGACATAGCGCACCAGCGCCCAGCGCCAGGCCGGCGTGGTCAGATCGAAGCACGTCTGTGGCAGATAGCCGGACTCCAGTAACGGCTGGGTGTCTTCCGTCAGCCATAACCAGATCCGCCGCCCCGAGGGTTGCCCTGCTGCCCGGAGTAGCGTAGCGGCCTGCTGGCGCGAACGCGGTAGCACCATCAATTCAATGTCGCTACCTCTGGTCTCCGGCAACATCCACTCGGCCAAGTGCAGCCGACAACCGGCGGCCGCTGCTAGGACGCGCAGATCACAGGGTTGATACACCTCATCCGGCACACACACCTGCAGCAACATGCCACCCGGTTCATCGGTATCCATCAGGCGGCATTGCGTCAACAGCCAGCACGCAAGCAGATCGAAACCGGGCGGATTCTCTTCTTCCGGGTACACCGTCACCAGCGACTCGTCGTCTTCAAGCGCTGCGGCGGCCGCGGCGGCATGTTCCCATTCCATCAGCAGTGCTTCCGGCTCGGAATATTGGCCGATCGTCGTGGCTTTATCGAGCAACATGACGCACCTCCGACACAGAAGCTGGTGCGTCAGTCACCAACGGCCGTTGCTGACCGCGATAGCGGCGATCGGCATAGCGCACGTTGGCGGGCAGGGTTTCAAGGATGATGAAACTCGAACGGCTGCGCCCCAGATACACCGTGCGCCGCAACCACGCCAGTTCCGCTTCCTGCGCGGCAAGGGGGACTTCCTTGTAATGGCACTTGCTATGACGCCCCCAGTGATAGTCATGGTCCGCCAACAACCCGCCACAGCCCGTGGCCCCGGTCGCCCATATCCGCACCATCGGTGACGCCGCCCGTTCCAGCACTGCCTTGAGTACCGTCTGGCCATGATCCGGCAAGGCGCGTGACAGGATCTCCAGCAACGCCTCACAGTCCTGATCAGCATCGTGTGCGGTATAGAAGAAACCGAACTCCGCAGCCAGATAGGCCAACTTGCCGCACTCCATGCCAGCGCGGTACCAATCGACGTCCTTCCAGGAACATCCCCATGCCACCTTGCTGAATGCCGGAAAGCGTTTCTCCACGAAAGGACGATCAAAGCCGGCATGGTGCGCAATGACGATCGACACCCCGTCCAGCATCTGCAGCACCCGTGCTTCATCGAAATACGGGTAGATGAATCCCCCCGGCTCAGGCGCACGCTGCGGCAACGGCGCCTCGGGATCTTCCTCGCCCAGATAACGATCCAGCACGCGTACCACCTGACCATCGGGGGTGTACTCGAACAGGATCAGACCCAATTGATGGATACGATGCTTGCGATGGTTCTTGCCGGTCGTTTCGCAATCCAGCACCAGACCCCGCAGCAGCGGTTGGTCCAGCGGAACCGCTGTAAACACCTCACGCGGTTGCAGCCGGCGCAGCACGTGGTAATCCGGAGAGGCCTGCAGGAGTTCAGCAGCCTGGTCGAGAGAAAGGGAAGGGGTAGCGTTCATGGTGAATCTCCTATAACAAAATAATCAAATGATGATAAAAACAATCGCATACTGCTAAAAAATTTAATCGATCACACAAATAAAGTATCATCGCGTTATAGTCGCAAACGCACCGAGGGAAAGATGCTCAGATTCCGGGTCAAGGAACTCATAGCAGACAAGGAGTTTCGAGAAGGTCGCCACATCACTCTGACCGAAGTGGCAGATGCGTGCGGCATCAACCGCATGACCTTGTCGAAGATTGCCGGCAAGCGCGGGTACAGCACGGTGACCGACAATCTGGATGCGCTGTGCCGGTATTTCAGGTGCGACATCTCGGCATTGGTGGAATACCTCCCTGAAGCGCCCAAGCCGAAGAAGGTGCGCAGCCAAGACCAGAACGGTTCGATTGAGGAAATGCCGATCCGGTATGATGCGCAGGGCAAGAGGATTGAGCCGTTGTGAACGTAGTATTCTTGCTGTGCGATTGATACAAGGGCTGGTTGGCCACCTTCATTTTTATAGTTAATGCATTGATCGTATTTGTCTGATCTGACACATCGTCTTTGTGGTTTGCTTGGGTTCTGCATAATTTGTTCCTCCCGGTACTTATTTTGTCCTGAGCTGGCACAATGCCCGCCGTCTTTATTCACTTTAGTCACTTGATGAAAGTGCGTCAAGTTTTTGTTGATTTTTTTTTAATTAGATATACTTCAAGTGACTTTGAGCTGAAACGGTGGTGAGGTATGGCACAAGCTAAGGATGGCTCTACAACGCAGGTATCGTGCAGGGTTCCGAAAGAGATAGGCGAAGCTTTGCAGAAAAAGGCGCAAGAACAGGAACGTAGCTTATCTTGGGTTGTCAGCAAGATTTTGCAGCAATGGTATGAAGCTGAGCAGGTCAAGAAATAAAGTGACTAGAAGTCATCTCTTGGTATTTTTAGGGGATTGATGCTCGGGGCACTTGCTTCGTTGGAACATAATAAAGCCCATGTTTGGAACGCAAGACTTAGCGCTTTTCATCGTCTCCAGCTTGTTACTCAACATCGCGCTTGAGCCGGATTCCCTGCTAATCATGACGTGTAGTGCAACCCACGGATGGCGTGCTGGGTTTGCAGCTGCGTTTGGCATCGGAGCAGGTACGTTCTTCATATCCTTGCGGCGATCATCGCGCTGGTAGCGTTGATTCAGCGCCCGCCATTGCGCACCGGTGCGTAATATCCACAGCACGGACTCAACATATATCCGGCAAACGAGTGGTGAGCCAACGTGGATGCCTCCAACCTGACGTAGCAGTTTCAGTAGCCGCTCCCACTCGTCATCACTCAGCTTCGTTCTGTCCATCTGCGCAAAGCGGCAAATTCTACCGCCACGGCAAAACGTCAACAGAACCTAGAACAGATTGCGGCGCGTCAGGATGTCACGCTGGCTCGTAGCACCCTGAGTGAGTGGATTGGCAGGATCGGATTTGCCTTGCAGCCGTTGGCCGATCGCTTGACGGAACTATTGCAACAAAGGCACAGCCTGCATGCGGGGGTGTCCGAAATTTTGTGGGTACGCGCTCGACCGATCAAACAACTAGGCGAGTACTTCCGCGGGGGATGATTTCAAACCCGACATTTACTGCTTCGCCGACGTAATCCATATCCTGACTCATCCGAATCATCATTCTCGCTGTGGTTTCAGCAATCACATCAGCATTGATGCTGATTGTGGAGAGCGATACAGGCTGTAGGTGCGAACTAACGGGGAAATCACCAAAACCCAGCACGCTCAGTTTATCCGGTACGGCAATCCCCTTGTCTGCAGCCTCCATTAGCAATGCCGCACCTATGGCATCGCTGGATGCTAGGATGCCATCCAGACCGCGTTCCTTTACCATTGTTTTCAGTAATAGCGGGCGTGTTTCTTCGTAGACATCGCCATCACGCGGCACGTCTACCACAATAGGCCCCATACCTTTTTCCTCAACAGCTTTGAGATAGCCGCTGTAGCGTTTGCGTGCTCGAACGTCATCTTTGAAGCGTGTTGTGAAAAAAGCGATTTTTTTGCAACCGGATTCGTGTAGATAGCAAGTTGCCTGATAACCGGCCTCGTAATGATTAATCCCAACCTGTGCCGGAAAAATCCCACCTTCCACCTGCCACATCTGTACCACTGGTATGCCGCTATTGAGCAGCATCTTGACCGTAGCCTCCGTGTGCTCTGGGCCGGCAATTGCAATGGCGGCTGGCGACCACTCTAGAATCGAGCGCACCTGGTTTTCTTCTTTTTCAAGACTGTGGTTGTGTGAGGCAATCAATAACTGAAACCCCGCAGCGCTGACGATGTCCTCAATCCGCTGAATAGCTTCACCAAAAATGATGTTTGAGACGGATGGCACTACTACAGCCATCGATAGGCGGCGTCCGCCGGTGAACTGGCTTGCAATCTTGTTGTGTACATAACCAAGTTCCTCAATGGCCTGCTTGATTCTGGCCGCAGTCTTGGATGACACCTTATCCGGGTGGCGTACATACAGGGATACCGTTGACGGCGACACCTTGGCCAGTGCGGCCACATCGTCCAGTTTGACGGTTTGTTTGAATCTTTGTCGCATATGCAATGAGCCTGAATCGAATAACGATTAACCACAATCGTACTGCGCGGTGGGCTGCAGCAAGTCAGTTCGCAATGATACACCCAAGTGGAGTGCACCTTCCGCACACATGCGGAAGTGGTTCATTTGAATCCCTTGTGACAAACATTACACCAATTGTTTGATATTTATTGTAACGCTGCGAATGTGTGAAAATCATTTAAGTGTGTTTCGTTCACTGCGAAATCATTTTGTCTCACTGTTTTATGTTTAAAAATACTGATTATAAACAATACATTGAATGAATTTTGTTTATGATTGTGCAGTAGAGTACCTGTTTTCACTACTAAATCAAAGTTAGGCTGGTTTGATTAGCATCAATAATTTGCAGATATACGGTGTTGCAATCGTAGCGCTACGATCGTAAAGTTCACTCAACTTCTCGACAACCAGATCGCAGGATAAAAACATGTTCGACAGTACCAATTTGAAGAGGATGGATATATCGGAACTGCGCAGCCAGCGCTGGTATGCGCCGAACACGATCCGTGCCTTTGCCCACCGCCAACGCACCCAGCAGATGGGTTTGGGGCGTGATGAATTCATGAGCAAGCCCGTTATTGGCATCATCAACACCTGGAGCGAACTCAGTGCCTGCCACATTCATCTGCGCGAACGCGCCGAAGCGGTGAAGCGTGCGGTCTGGGCCGCCGGTGGCTACCCGGTCGAATTGCCGGCGCTGTCTGTGGGTGAAGTTATGGTCAAGCCGACCACCATGCTTTACCGCAACTTTTTGGCCATGGAAACCGAGGAGCTGCTCCGTCAGCATCCGATCGATGGTGCCGTCCTGATGGGGGGGTGCGACAAGTCAACGCCAGCGCTGTTGATGGGGGCGCTGAGCATGGATATCCCGACGATCTTCCTTCCGGCAGGCCCGATGTCCAGCGGAAAGTGGCACGGCCACACCACCGGTGCCGGCACGCATACCAAGAAGTACTGGGACCAACTGCGCATCGGCACGATCAAGGAACACGACTGGATCGAGCTTGAAGGTGCAATGACCCGCTCGATCGGCACCTGCAACACCATGGGTACCGCCTCGACAATGACCTCGATTGCGGATGCCATCGGCTTCATGCTACCGGGCGCAAGCTCGACTCCGGCGGCTGATTCGCGCCATACCCAGATGGCAGCGCAATGTGGCAAAACCATCGTCGATATGGTTTGGTACGACCACAAGCCGTCGAAGTGGTTGACGCGGGAAAACTTCCTCAACGGCATCGTTGCCTATATGGCGCTCGGTGGCTCGACCAACGCCGCGATTCACCTGATCGCGATGGCCAATCGCGCCAAGATCAAGATCACGCTCGACGACATGGCCGCCATCGCTCGCAAAGTGCCTGTACTCGCCAACCTGTTCCCGTCCGGTGACCGGCTGATGGAAGAATTCTACTTTGCCGGTGGCTTGATGGCCCTGATGAAGAAGGTGGAACCGTTCCTGAATACGGAAGTCGTCGGCATCACCAACCAGCCGGTTTCTGCCTGGATTGAAAATGCCACCTGCTATGACGACAACGTGATTCGTGGCATGGATAACCCGGTAATTCCGCTGTCACAAGGCTGTGCGCTCGCTGTGTTGCGCGGCAACCTCTGCCCGAATGGTGCGGTGATGAAATCCTCGGCTGCGAAACCTGGACTGCACAAGCACAGCGGCCCGGCCATCGTGTTCGACCACCCGCAAGAACTATCCGACAAGATCGACGACCCGGATCTGGATGTCACCAAGGACTCCGTCATCATTCTGCGTAATGCCGGCCCGATTGGTGCGCCCGGCATGCCGGAGTGGGGCAACCTGCCGATTCCGAAGAAACTGCTGCAACAGGGCGTAACCGACATGGTACGCATCTCGGACGCCCGCATGTCCGGCACCCACTATGGCGCGTGTGTGCTTCATGTTGCGCCTGAATCGGCTGCCGGTGGGCCACTGGCACTGGTACAGACCGGTGACATCATCGAACTCGACATTGAGGCCGGCACACTGAACATGCGGGTCTCCGAAGAAGAACTTGCGATCCGCAGACAGAACCTGAAGCCAACCCATCGCAAATACGAGCGTTCTTTCTCAGCCCTTTATCAACAGCATGTCACCCAAGCAGATGAAGGGTGTGATTTCGATTTTCTGCAGGCGGGTGGCGATATGCCCGAGCCAGCAATTTACTGAGGATTTAACTGATGAACACTTTCAAACACGCCATTGAAAACGGCAACACGCAGCTCGGTACCTGGTTTATGACTGGCAGTGAAGTCGTTGCTGAAGCTATCGCCCGTGTTGGCTATGACTTCTTGGTGCTTGATCAAGAACATGTGCCGATGGAAGCACCAGATGTTATTCGCATTGACCGCGCTATTCGCTCGGCTGAGGCTGGTGTCACACCGCTTTATCGCCTGGCTTGGAATGACGTAGTGCTGATCAAAAAGGCCCTTGATGGCGGTGCTATGAGTCTGATGATTCCATTCATTGAGAATGCCGCCGATGCACGTAAAGCTGTCGATGCCGCCTATTACCCACCGTTCGGCAAACGCGGATTCGCAGCAGTTCACCGCGCCAGTCAGTACGGCATCAATACAGACTTTGTGCGAGAAGCACGCGAAGAGCTGTGCCTGATCCTGCAGCTGGAAACACCGACGGCAATCGACAATATGGAAGAAATCGCCGCGATTGAAGGCGTAACTGGTCTGTTTATCGGCCCGGGCGACCTTTCCTGTGCAATGGGTCATATCGGCAATCCGTCGCATCCCGAGGTGCAGGCCAAGATCAAGGAAGGCATCGACAAGTGCCGCGCATTGGGTAAGCCGTGCGGCATCGTTGGCGGCAACCCGGAGTTGGTGAACAAATACCAGGAGTGGGGTTTCAACTTCGTGGCAATTGGTTCTGATATGAGCATGCTGATGGCGCGTGCCAAGGAACAACTGGCAGCCATTCGTGGCCAGAAAATCACCGTTTCAGGCGGCGAGGTGTACTGATGACCACGCTTGTCCACAAAACCCGGGGAGACATCTCGCTCTCCCTGGCCCCGGAATTGGGCGGCGCAGTAGCGGCACTAAAGTTCCGCGGTGTGGACATCCTGCGTCCGCTTCCGGAGCAAGGTGAACAGCGCGTGAACTTGGCTGGCAGCTTTCCGTTGGCGCCATATTCCAACCGGATTGCATATGGTCGGTTCGAGTTCGACGGCCAGACATATGAACTCGCCAAAAACTTCGGCGAGCACCCGCACTCGATTCACGGCAACGGCTGGCAGTGCGCTTGGCAAGTCGAGGACGAATCGGAAAGCCGCATCGTGCTGAAATTGCAGCACGATGCCAGTGGCGATGCCGCCCACCATTGGCCCTGGCCCTACCTCGCCCGCCAGGTATTCGAACTTGCGGATGATGCCGTCAGCATCACACTGAGCTACACCAATCTCGCCAAGCAGGATGTGCCGGTCGGGTTGGGGTTCCATCCCTATTTCGCCCGAGCTGACCGTGCACTGGTGCGTTTCTCTGCGGAAAAAGTGCTGATCAACGACGTGAATAGCTTGCCTGTTGCCATTGAAAATGTACCGGCTCATTGGGACTACCGGGAAATGCGCTCCCCGGTAGCTGGTTCGGTCGATAACTGCTTCGCTGGCTGGAATCGCCAATCCGAAATCTGCTGGCCAGATGACAAGATCAAAGCCGAAATCAGCTCGCCGGATGCATACAACGCTGTGTTCTTCGTACCTGGCATCGAAAAGAATTTCGTTGCCATCGAACCGGTCACTAACGTCAATAACGCTATCAATGATCTGACCATCGACTCCAGTAATGGCGCGATGAAGCGCGTTGGCCCGGGTGAAACCATGTCTGTCACCATGACTATCAAGGCATCTCATTATGAATAAGCCTGAAATCCTGTTCGATTACATCGGCATCCTGCCCGAATGCCCGACCTGGTGCGAAAAAACCGGTCGCTTGTACTGGACCGACATCATCAGGAAAGAAGTTCACTGGTATCAGCCAAAAACTGTGGAACACCAATCCCTGAGTTTCGATGAAGAAGTCGGCTGTTTTGCTCTGCGCGAGAAGGGCGGCTTCATTCTGGCTATGCGCAGCGGTATTTATCTCGCCGATGCAGCCGGCCAGATCGAAAAGAAGGTGTGCGACAACCCGAGCAATCCGGCCATCGCCCGCTTTAACGATGGTGGCGTGGACCAGGATGGCCGTTTCTATGCTGGCACCTACTGGGGGCCGCGCGATTTCAATGGCGCAATGCTCTGCCGCGTCGATGCCGCGTTGAAGGTCAAGGTCCTCCAGTGCGACATCCTCGGCGCCAACGGTCTTGCCTTCAGTCCGGACAAGCGCTGGATGTACACCACTGATACGCCGAACCATGTGTTGTACCGCACCCCACTCGACTCGGAAAACGGTGAACCGGGTGTGCGCGAAGTGTTCAAGCGCTTCCCTCAAGGCAATGGTCGTCCTGATGGGGCTGCGATGGATATTGAGGGTTGCTACTGGTCGGCACTGTTCGACGGCCATCGCATAGTGAGGATATCGCCCACCGGCGAAATCCTCGAAGAACACCGTCTGCCAGTGCGCTGCCCGACGATGGTCTGTTTCGGCGGTGACGACATGAAAACGCTGTTCATCACCACTACGCGTGAAAACATGTCTGCAGAAGAAATCTCCGAGCGTCCGCTTTCTGGCGCGATTTTTACCCTGCGTACCCAAGTAGCCGGTATGCACAAACCAACCTTCAAAGAGAACTGACATGAAAAAGATCGGCTTCATTGGACTGGGCCTTATGGGCGAAGCCATGTCCAAGAACATCGTTGCCAAGTTTGATGGTGAAGTCTGGGTTTACGACCTCAACAAGGATGCTGTGGCCAAGATCGTGGATGCGGGCGCCAAAGCTGCTTCGTCGATTGCCGAGATCGCGCAGGTGACCGACGTCGTGATTACCATGGTGCCGAAATCCGAACATGTGCGCGCGGTCTATGCAGAAATGCTGCCGCATCTGCATGCGGGGCAGATCACCATCGACATGTCGACGATTGATCCCGGCGTTTCCAGTTCGCTGGCTGAGCAGGTGCGGGCCAAGGGCGCGGAAATGCTTGATGCCCCAGTGGTGAAGTCGGTTCCGGCGGCCATCAAGGCTGAACTGGGTATCTATGTCGGTGGTAGCCGCGAGGCCCATGAAAAAGTACGCCCAATTCTCGCGATGATGGGCTGCAACCAGATTTACCTCGGAGAGAACGGCCGAGGACTAGTCATGAAGATGCTTCACAACGTGCTGGTTGCAAGTATCCAGAATAGTGTCAACGAAATGCTGGCTGCTGCTGAGGCTTATGGCATCGACAAGTCTAGTTTCAACGAAGCCATTTCCTACGGCGGCGGCAGTAATTTTTATCTGACCAGCAAAATCAACAGTCTGATCAATGCCGATTTCAAACCGGCCTTCTCGCTGGAGAACATGGCAAAAGACGTGAACATCATGCATAGCATGATGCAGGAAAAACACCTCAATCTACCGGGTGTAGAGCAAGTGAAGAAGATATATGACCAAGGCATGGCGGCAGGTATTGGTGCGGAAGATTTCTGCGCTACCTTCAAGCTGGTCAAGCAAAACATCAATTTATAAATAAAAGACCAGTTCCTGAATTTGGCGGGATCAGAAGCATTTCGAATCAAGAGGAGGTGTAAATTGAACTACCTAGAAAACGTGAAGTACGCATCACTGACGGACAAAGTGGTCGCAATAACGGGGGGTGCATCCGGAATTGGTGAAGAGCTGGTTCGTGCATTTGTCAGCCAGGGATCCAAAGTGGCATTCATGGACTTCAATCGCGATGCCGGCGAAAAGCTGGCCAGCGAGTTGGGTTGCCTATTCCTGCCTTGCGACGTTACCAAGTTGGCGGAATTCAAGGATTGCTTCAAGCAGATCGAAGCAAAACTCGGAACAGTCGACATTCTTGTCAACAATGCGGGCAGTGATGACCACCACAAGATTGAGGACATCACCGAAGAGTACTTTGAGAACCGTGTCAACGTGAACCTCCGCCACCAGATCTTCGCCATCCAGGCCGTGATTGACGGCATGGCCAAGAAAGGTGGTGGCTGCATCATCAACATGGGTTCGATTAACTGGATGCGCGGTCGCCCGGGCCGGGTGATGTATTCGCTCTCGAAAGCCGCGATTCACGGTTTTACCCGTACGCTGGCGCAGGAACTGGGCGCACGTAATATCCGCGTCAATAGCCTGGTCCCGGGGGCGATCCGCACCCCGAAGCAGGATGCCATGTGGGCCAAGATGGATCCGGCCCAAGTAAATCAATTCATCGAGATGCAGGCGCTGAAATTCCGCCTGGATGGCACGCATTGCGCACGTCTGGCGCTTTTCCTCGGATCTGATGAATCTAATGGCTGCACTGGGCAAGATTTTATTGTTGATGCCGGCTTGACATTAAATTAAGGAGTATTGGCAATGTCGTTCTTTGATATTTCAACCCCTGACGGGGTAGCTCTGGATTCAACAACAATCATTACTGTTGTTGGTTTGATGTTTATGTACACTTTTGTGGGTATTTGTGCTGGGTTTGGTGGCGGTCTTACAACTATGCCGTTGGTATCCATGCTATTGCCGGTGAAAATGGCTGCTCCAATGTCAGTCATTGTTGGTACGGCAACAGCTTTGTATGCTACATGGCTGTCTCGTAAAGATACGGATTGGAAATCGGCTGCAGTCTTAATTGCATTTTCATTTCTTGGTGTGCCTGTTGGCATCTATGCGCTATCCAACTTGCCAGACAGTATTATGAAAATGGGGTTGGGTATATTTTTGATCGTCTATTCTTTCTATAGCCTTTTCATCCCACGCCTGCCAGTTTACGATAAACGCTGGGTCGCTGCTCCGATGGGTGCTATTGCTGGTGCATTGGGTGCGGCATTTTCCACCAATGGCCCACCTGTTGTGATTTATGGCATGTTGCGTAATTTGGGTCCAGCAGCATTTCGCGGAACACTGAATGCCTTCTTTACTGCGAATAACATCACAATTAT
The DNA here is from genome assembly GCF_055810895.1 of Formivibrio sp. oc-25. Taxonomy (NCBI): domain Bacteria; kingdom Pseudomonadati; phylum Pseudomonadota; class Betaproteobacteria; order Neisseriales; family Chitinibacteraceae; genus Formivibrio; species Formivibrio sp. oc-25. The sequence goes on from NZ_JBVVOL010000015.1 coordinate 72,490, forward strand.
TGGCGGATTGGCTACCAGTGGAATTCTGACGGTTTCTACGGTGAAATTGGTTATCTTTGCTATTCCAACAATGATCTTGGGATCTCTGGTTGGGCAAATGGTGCATAAGCGTCTTCCTACACCTGTTTTCCGCAAGATGGTATTTATCTTGCTGATTGCTTCCGGCTCAATGCTGATTAAGGGTGCCGCTGGTTTGCCTGCCTTGCCGGTTCTAGGTGCAAGCTTCGGCACATTGCTCATTTGCCAACTTATTTTTGGTAAAAAAGTGGCTGAAATGCGTGCGGCGCAGGAAAAAAGCCAGTCCGCATAGTCAGTGCCGACGAATTTGATTATTTTTAATATGAAGGATTGCGGCTGCATCGGTATGTTTGCGGCTGCAATCCATTTTGTTCGTTTCCTTATTGTTTAACAGGGTGGTGAAAAAGGCACGACCCCAATCAAAACGCGGCCTGGCATAGGCTGAGATAATTCGAGCAACCCAACTTTCTGTTTACGACGATGCGCGGCAGTGATTTTGTTCAAGGGGCGATGTTCAGCTATGTGGATCTGGAGGACCGGATTCCTGCGGCTCATCCGCTTCGCAAATTGAAGATCGCGGTGGATGCGATTCTGGTGTCGATGAGTACCGAGTTTGACCGGCGCTATTCCCGGATTGGTCGCCCGTCGATTCCCCCCGAGCGCTTGCTGCGTGCGCTGCTGTTGCAAGTGCTGTACAGCATCCGCAGTGAACGGCAGTTGATGGAGCAACTGGATTACAACCTGCTGTTTCGCTGGTTTGTCGGGCTGGGTGTGGATGACCGGGTGTGGGAACGTACGGTGTTCTGTGCCAACCGCGACCGCTTGCTGGAGCAAACCCTGTTGCGGGATTTCTTCAGGCGGGTGCTGGTGTTGGCCGACTGGGCAGGACTGACCTCGGACGAGCATTTCAGCGTGGACGGCACGATGATCGAAGCCTGGGCCTCGCACAAAAGCTTTGTGCGCAAGGATGGCTCGGACGACCAAGATGGTGACAGTGCAGGCGATGGTCGCAATGCCGAAGTGGATTTCAAAGGCGAAAAGCGCAGCAATACCACGCACGAGTCGAAGACCGATCCGGATGCACGCCTGTACAAGAAAGCGAAGTTTGCTGAAGCCAAGCTCCGGCATTTGTCGCACATCATCATGGAAAACCGCAACGGGCTGGTGGTGGATGTGGAAACCACAAAGGCCACCGGTACAGCCGAGCGGGAGGCTGCGGAAACAATGGCCCAGCGCACATTGAACCCAGGCAGCACCCTGGCCGAAGACAAAGGTTATGACGTGGCAGATCACCAGCAGGCACTGAAGGCCCTCGGCATCAAGCCGCATACGGCCGCCAAGGAAAAAGGCAGCGCCGTGGATGGCCGGACAAAACGCAGCAA
>NZ_JBVVOL010000016.1:0-65760 GCF_055810895.1 Formivibrio sp. oc-25
TTACGCAAGCCCGCCAACTTGCCGGGGCGAGAAGCCAAGCGCAAGCAATACTGGTGTATTGCGAGCATTGGCGACAAAGCATCCGGCAAAATTGGCGGACTTGCCCTTCGGGCGGCTGGGTCTTTTGCTCCATTACGGCGTTATTTCCCACTTGCGGTACCCGTACCGCGGCCTGGGAAATGCCTTGTACTGGAGCAAAATACCCAGCCGCGTAAAAATTAATCAAAGGTCAACAGAGCCTAACCCTGACAGGTGCTCAGTATTTTCTTTAGACCATCATAGTCGATAATTTCAATCAGGCGATTCTGTACCTTGATGAGGCCCTGATCCTGGAAGCGCGACAGAATCCGGCTCACTGTTTCCAGCTTCAAGCCGAGATAACTGCCGATTTCTTCGCGCGTCATGCGCAGATGAAAGCTCGTCGCGGAATAACCACGCAAGGCAAAGCGCTGCGACAGATTGAGCAGGAATGCTGCCAGTCGCTCTTCCGCCTTCATGTTGCCCAGAAGCAGCATCACACCGTGATCGCGCACAATCTCACGGCTCATGACCTTGTAGAGATGATGCTGCAAGGCCGGAACATTGCGCGCCAGGCTTTCGATCTCTGCGAATGGCAGTTCGCAGACTTCGCTGTCTTCCAGCGCGATGGCATCGCAAGTATGCACATCCGAACTGATGGCATCCATGCCCATCAATTCGCCCGACATATGAAAACCCGTGACTTGCTCACGGCCATCTTCGGAAATCACGCTGGATTTGAAAAAGCCAACCCGCACCGCATACAGCGAGCGGAAAGGCTCACCGGCCCGATAGAGGCCATCACCGCGTTTTACCGGGCGTCCTTGCGTGATCAGTGCGTCGAGTTCACGCATTTCTTCGGCATTGAGCCCGATGGGCAAGCAGAGCTCGCGCAGACTGCAAGTGGAGCAGTTCTGGCGCAGTTGCCGGATGGATATGTCACGAACCTGTATCGGAGAGAGCATCGTCATGTTAGTTTGATCTGGCTTCAGTCAATCATGTCTTTGTATGGCTTTCACGTCGACGGCTTGATGCCGGTCAACGAGAATGCCTCATATTCACCGCTAAAGTGCAATAATTCTCGATGTATGTAATCAACCTTTTGGGAACTACCTAAGTGGCACCATCTTCAACTCTGGTTCCGGAACTGCAACAAATTGTTTTTGATCATGATCTGATCGTGCGTTACGACGGCAAAGGGCCGCGTTACACCTCGTACCCGACAGCCGACCGCTTCAGCACATCATTTGGCCCTGCTGATTACAAGCATTTCCTGTGCCAATCCAAGCCAGGAACCATCATTCATCCGTTGTCCCTGTATGTGCACATTCCGTTCTGCAACACCATCTGCTACTACTGCGCCTGCAACAAGGTCATCACCAAGGATCGCTCGCAGGCGGATACCTACATTGATCACCTGATCCGTGAAATCAACCTGCAGGCAGACCTGTTGCCGTATCGCCCGAAAGTGTCACAACTGCATTTTGGCGGCGGCACACCCACTTTCCTTTCAGACGATCAGTTCGAGCGTCTGATGCAAGCCATCCGTACCCGTTTTGACCTGCAAGCCCACGGAGAGTTTTCCATTGAAATCGATCCGCGCAAGGTCAATACCACGACTATTCAACTGTTGGGCCGACTTGGCTTCAACCGCATGAGCGTGGGTGTTCAGGATTTCAACCCCGCCGTGCAACAGGCCGTCAATCGCCTCCAAAGTTTCGAGGAAACCGCAAGGGTCATCCAGGATGCCCGCAACAACGGTTTCAGTTCGATCAGCATCGATCTGATCTATGGCCTGCCACTGCAAACCGCCAAATCCGTACAGGCCACCATCGAACAGGTGCTGGCACTGCGTCCGGATCGGTTATCGTTCTACAACTATGCTCACTTGCCCGAGCGGTTCATGCCACAACGTCGGATCAATTCCGAAGATCTGCCCTCACCGGATACCAAGCTGGAAATTCTGGCCAACAGCATAAGGTTATTGATGGATGCCGGTTATGTATTCATCGGCATGGATCATTTTGCCCTGCCTGACGATGAACTGGCCGTTGCGCAGCGAAGAGGCCGGTTGCACCGAAACTTCCAGGGTTACTCAACGCATGCAGAGTGCGATCTCATGGCTTTTGGCGTTTCTGCCATCAGCAAAGTTGGTACGAGTTATTGCCAGAACATTAAAACGCTCGAAGATTATTATGCGGTTATTGATTCAGGTCAACTAGCAATAGATCGGGGGCTAAGTCTGGAGCGGGATGATCTGCTGCGCCGGACAGTCATTCAGTCGCTGATGTGCCAATTTGAAGTCAGCTTTCAGCCGGTCGAAATCAGTTACCTGATCGATTTCCGACAATATTTTTCGGCTGAGCTCGCCGACCTAGCAGCGATGGCACACGATGGCCTGCTGCGTATCGAGCCTGACCGGATCATTGTCCTGCCGGCCGGACGACTGCTGGTACGCTCGATTGCCATGGTGTTTGATCGTTATCTTCGTGCAAATACTGGCGGAAACCGTTATTCCCGACTGATTTAATTCCTGTTGATACTGTTTTTGCGCAAACCAGCCACTCTGCCGGATGCCTTGCCCCTTGCGGGATGAGGCATCCGTAGCTTTTTGCCACATTCCTGTTCTGGCACTCACCTGACATAATCCCCGGTAACTGCAACACTGGAATGGGACAATTCATGCTTGAACTGGATCTGGCGGCCTTTTTTATTGCTGGCCTGTTTGGCGGCGGACATTGTGCAGGCATGTGCGGCGGAATTGTTGCAGCATTCAGCTTGCAGTTGCCCGCTACTCAGTCGCGCTGGCCGTGGCACCTTGTTTTCAATCTGGGCCGTATAGGCGGTTATGTCCTGATGGGAGGGCTGCTTGGCGCAGTGGCGGGACTGGCAACACGCGGCATGCTGGATATCGTTCAACAAACCCTGCAAATATTGGCGCATGTGTTGCTAATCGGGATGGGTCTGCAAATTGCAGGCTGGTCGGTTTGGGTACGTCATATTGAACGGCTGGGCGCCCCGATCTGGCGACGCTTGCAGCCAGTCATGTCGCGCCTGCTGCCGGTTCGCAATCTCTGGCAATGCCTTGCAGCCGGGATGCTGTGGGGATGGTTGCCATGCGGCCTGGTCTATACCGCCAGCCTTGCCGCCATGGCCAGTGCCGATCCAGTCAAGGGAAGCAGCATCATGCTGTTGTTCGGGCTTGGCACCTTGCCCAATCTGCTGCTGATCGCGCTTGGCGGAGAATTGCTGCGCGATTTTCTGCGCAAGGCCTGGATCAGGCGCGGTCTGGGTGCGGTGCTCGTGGGAGTGGGTCTTTTCCCCCTGCTGCAAAACCTGTTCGAAAACCTGTTCAAGGTCTAGCTGCACGGAATCGACATAAACCCCGGTTCCCGTGCAGCTACGCGCCTCTCGCGACAGGCTTTCACGAATTGAATTCATTAGGCGCCGCCGGCGAAATCTTGCTGCCGCCAGGCTTCGAAAAGAGTCACCGCCACGGCATTGGAGAGATTCAAACTGCGGTTATCTGGCCGCATTGGCAAGCGTATGCGACGCTCGGACGGGAAGGTTTCCAGCAACGCTGCAGGCAGACCTCGCGTTTCCGGCCCGAAAACAAAGACATCACCAGCCTGGTAGGCAATCTGGTCATAGCGCTGTGCGCCGCGTGTGGTCGCAGCAAAGAAGCGATGCCCAGCCAACACTTTCAGGCAATCGTCCCAGCATTCATGCACTTGCATCGTGGCATATTCATGGTAATCCAGCCCGGCTCGGCGCATTTTGGTGTCGTCTAGCGGAAAACCCAAGGGTTTGACCAGGTGCAATGTGGCACCGGTATTGGCTGACAGACGGATGATATTGCCGGTGTTGGGGGGAATTTCTGGCTGAAACAAAACGATGTGGAACATCTGGCGGAACGCGTGTGTTGAATGAAGTACGCAATCTTACCGCTGTTTCGCAGCAGGTACAGCGCATGGCAAATCGTTAGATGATAAAATCATCGGCTATTTTTCAATCTCTCATAGCCATTCAACAATGAAAACCACTGCCACACTGCTGGTGAGTTGCCCCGATCAGAAAGGCATCTCTGCGGCCATTGCCAATTTTTTGCTGACCTATAACGCCAATATTGTTGACTCCAACCAGCATCAGGACGATTCGGAAAATCTGTTTCTGATGCGCGTGGAGTGGGATCTCTCCGATTTCACCCTCGACATGAACGCATTCGCGCCGGCCTTCCAGCCTATTGCGGACAAGTTCAACATGCGTTGGCGTGTGGCATTGTCTAGTGCCCGCCAGAAAATGGCCATTTTCGTTTCCCAGTATGATCACTGCTTTGCCGACTTGCTGCATCGCTACCACAGCGGTGAATTGCATTGCGAGATCCCACTGGTCATCTCGAACCATGAAACCTGCCGCCCGCTAGCCGACTTTTATGGCATTCCTTTCCACCTGATCGAAGTCAGCAAAGGCAACAAGCACGAAGCCGAGCGCAAGCAGCGCGAATTGCTGGAAGCTGCCGGTATCGATCTGATCGTGCTGGCACGCTACATGCAGATCCTCTCGCATGATTTCACAGCATCCTACCCGAACCGCATCATCAATATTCACCATAGCTTCCTGCCGGCATTTGAAGGCGCCAAGCCATACCATCGCGCCTTTGCCAGAGGTGTCAAACTGATTGGTGCAACCAGTCACTATGTGACCGAAGTGCTGGATGACGGCCCGATCATCGAGCAGGATGTCATCCGTATTTCGCACCGGGATGAAGTGGATGACCTGATCCAGCACGGCCGTGATCTGGAAAAAATCGTACTCTCCCGCGCCGTGCGCTGGCATCTGGATAACCGCGTGCTGGTTTATGCCAACAAGACGGTCATTTTCTCGTGATGAACAAACTGATTCGTGATGTGCTTGATTTGCTGCGATTCAGGATTCAACCCCTGAGTCACTATGTTTATCCGGCATGGCAACCGCTGGCCTGGATTGCCCTCATTGGTGTGGTGGGGGCGGCCAGCGCATACGAATTTCAGGCTGGCTTCATTGCCAGAGTCGGCTTTTTTGTGGTTTTAAACCTGCTGGAAACTTTGCTGTTATCGTTCTGGCTGATGGGGTGGTGGCGCTGGATACTCAAGCGTCCCATCAATGGCAGCCTTTTCCCGCTGGTGGTGCTGGTCAGCTCAACCCAGTTGCTGGAGCCATTGACCTTGCTGTTGCCGGAAAACCTGAGCATGGCATTTGCGTTTCCGCTGGCCGTCTATGGCGTGGTCTTGCTGGTGGTTGCTGTAGCACAAGCCCTGAATGAGCGGCGCGCGCTGGTGGTAGCGGCAATCATCGGTTATTTGCCGGTTGCCTTGGCCTTGTTGCACTTTGCCATGAACCTGGCACTGGACTGGGGGTGGGTATCGCTGGAAACCACCACTCCGGTTGCAGGAAGTGATACGACGCTATTTTGATGGTGGGGCTGGCCGTATAAGTGGACTCTGTAGGTGTAAGGCGAGCCTGTTGACGCGTCGGAATACGAAGCCGTGTGCCGTGCAAACATCGGTGATAACGTATCCGGCAAGTAACAGAGCGCCTAATGCGGCAATTCCACCCGCACAATCAAACCGTGCGGGACCGCATCCCGCAGCACTACGGCCCCGCCATGCCGCTCGGCAATTTCCTTGACGATCGCCATGCCCAGGCCACAACCATTGCTATCCTGCTGGCGACGATAGAAACGCTCGAATACGCGTAGCTTGTCGCTATCCGGAATCCCAGGACCATCATCCTCGACTTCCACCACGTATTTCCCACCGTCTTCATTCAGGCGAACAGTGACACAGCCATCCTGCGGGATATACTTGATCGCATTTTCAACCAGATTGACAAACAGCTCCCTGAGCAAAACCGAATTGCCTTCAATCCAGGCCTCATTCAAATTGCATTCGCAACCCAGATCGACCCGGGCTGAAAGCGCCCTGGGAACCAACTCCGCTGTCAGTTCGCGTATCAGTTTCACCAGATCCATGTGCACGCGCAAAATGCTGGCCTGATTGCCAGGTTCGGAGCGCGCCAGTGTCAGCAACTGGTTCACAAGATGGATACTGCGTGTTGCACTGGTGTGAACCATCGCCAGGCGTTCACGCTGTGCCTGTGACGTGGATTCGCGCATTGCCAGTTCGGTCTGGGATTTGAGTCCGGCCAGGGGAGTGCGCAACTGGTGTGCAGCATCGCCGATAAAACGCCGCTGCCGGTCAATGGTTTCTCTTGCGCTGTTGAGCAGATGATTGAGTGCATCAAACAGCGATACCAGTTCCTGCGGAGATTTCCCAATATCGATCGGCGAGAGATCCTGCGGTTTTCTGGCCTCGACCAATTGCTGCAAATATTTGAAAGGCGCCAGACCGTGGCCAACTCCCCAGCGAGTAAGAATGGATGCGCCTACCGCCAGGATGAATAGCGGCATGATCATGGCCAGGAACATGTCACGGTAGAGTTTCCATTGGGCGTTATCGGTGCGGGCAAGCTGAACAATCAGCCAGCGCCTGCCTGAGTCCGTATCCAGTGGCTCCACCAGTGCGATGGCGCGGGCATGTTTGCCATCGATTTCTGTATCGTAGAAGATGCGTTGTGGACCAGCCCCGTAATTGGGCAGAGGGAATTTTTTACTGCTGAAAAGCACGCCACCTGGTGTCAGATAAGCGGCATAGTGAAAATTGGCTTCGCTGTCAGCAGCTTTGAGCAGCGATTCCACCCGTTCACCATAATCCACGCCGGGCGCATCGCCATGCCAGTGCACGAACGAAACCAGCGCCCGGGCGGATTGCTGCAGGTTCTGATCAATCAGATTGTTGACGTAGTACAGCGCGACACTGAAAGTCAGTGCCGCGCCGATCAGCCAGAATATCAACTGAGGAACAAGCAGCCAGACAAGAAACTGTCTGCGAAGTGAGGGTTTACGCGGCACCACCATGCGCACCTTGCTGTTTTTCCAGCAGGTAGCCCAAACCACGAATGGTACGGATCACAACACCACAGGGTTCCAGTTTTTTGCGCAGACGGTGAACATAGACTTCGATGGCATTCAGGCCAACTTCGGCATTGTCGCTACCAAGTTCAGCAACAATTTGTTCCTTGGTCACAACACGGTCGATATTACTCATCAGAATTTCAAGCACCGTCAGCTCACGCGCGGAAAGATCAAGTGGCGTGTCATTGCACCAGGCACGCTGGCCGGCACGATCCAGACGTAAATTGCCAAGTTGCTGTACCGATTGCGGCAGAATCTGGCTGCGACGCAGCAGGGCGCGCAGACGTGCTTCCAATTCGGCGAATTCGAACGGCTTGGCGATGTAATCGTCAGCCCCGGCATCCAGGCCAAGTACGCGATCTTCCAAGCCATCCAGTGCCGTCAGGATCAGGATAGGCAGCGAAGGCTTGTGTTGGCGAACGTTGCGCAACACGGTCAGGCCATCCATATTCGGCAGGCCAATATCAAGTACAACTACGTCGTAATCGTTGTGCAGCAGGATTTGAAGAGCCAGCGCACCATCGTTCACGCAGTCAACCTGAAAGTCTGCCTGACACAGACTGGTTTTCAGTGCATCTGCGAGAATCAGATCGTCTTCAGCCAAAAAAAGACGGGTGGCCATTTTTTTCTCCTTAATTGTAAGAATAAGCTTACCGATGAGTTTAGCGTTTCTTGGGCAAAATCCCAAGATTATTTTTCTGCGCCCAGATTATTGGCGCATGCAAGCGTCCGATTTGCTGCAGCAAGCTCGGATTCACGATTCCAGTCAGACTGCAGCCACCCCGCCAGTTCACTGATCACGCGCGTGCCCAGCGCGTCAATCCAGTCACTACGGTCATTCAGCGCTGGGATATAACGGTATTCCCGACCGCCGGCCGACAAAAAGGTTTGCTTGCCTTCCAGCGCGATTTCTTCAAGTGTTTCCAGGCAATCCGCTACGAAACCGGGGCAGATCACATCGAGCTTCATTGTTTTCTTGCGCCCGAGTTCGCGTAACACATCTTCGGTGCTCGGCTCGAACCACCTGGCACGACCAAAGCGGGATTGGAAGGAAATGCTGTACTGTGTTTTATCAAGCTGCAACTTTTCGGCCAGCAGGCGAGCGGTTTTCTGGCAGTGACAGAAATAGGGGTCTCCACGCGCAAGTGTGTGCTGGGGTGCTCCATGGAAACTCATCAAAAAATGATCCGGCCTGCCATGCGCATACCAATGATCCTGCACGCTGCTGGCCAGTGCTTCGATATAGCCCGCATCATCATGGAAGGATTTGACGGTACGCAGTGCTGGTTGGTTACGCATCCGTGCCAGTGTCCGGCAGGCTGCATCAACCGCAGTCGCCGTCGTACTTGCAGCATACTGGGGGTAGAGCGGCAGCAGTAGTAGACGATCACAGCCAGCAGTTTTCAGCCTTTGCAATGCACCTTCGATACTTGGTTTGCCATAGCGCATGGCCATTTCCACCAGAACCGGCTCTTTCAGGTTTTCACCCAGCCAGCCTTTCAGCAATTTGGCCTGGCGCTGCGTCCATACTTGCAACGGAGATCCCTCGGTATGCCAGATCGAAGCATATTTGGCTGCCGATTTCTTGGGTCGTGTCTGCAGAATAATGCCGTGCAAGAGCGGCCACCAGAACAGGCGGGGGATTTCAACCACTCTGGGATCGGATAAGAACTCTGCCAGATACGTTTTGACGGCTGCAGCCGTTGGTGCCTCTGGCGTTCCAAGATTGATCAGCAATATCCCGATCCGGCGGGGCATGTCATGTCTGAACTCGGGCTCGGGCAAATAGGCCATGGCTGTGGATTCCTGCGGTTTGCTTATTTGTTGTGGCGGGCCGGACTTTGCATGGTGCTTACTGATCAGGCTCATTGAAGTTTTATGGATCGTCATCTCAGCAAAGGGCGGAATCCAGTGCCAGCGCAAGTGGATCGCCTGGGTCGAGGCAACGAGTCAAAACATTACATAGATTAGGGGCTGAACTGGCGAACCAACCGCTGCAAAACATGCATCATCTCTTGTTTCTCACCATAGCGCACAGCAAGATAGCATGTGGTAATGGATTGTATGTCTTGTGCAAGGTCTGGCCTGGCCATGGCTGCACGACGTGCAAAATCGCTGGGCCCTTCCTGTGGCAGCACCGAGATCCGGCATCGTGCCAGCTTGCGGCAATACGCTTGGTATAGACGTCGAGCCTGATCCTCCGGCAACTTGCGCTGTGGTCGCATGATCCAGGTGACTAGCAACCCGGACACCAGTAAAAATGATCCCAGCAGCCACACAACATAGCGACCTGAACCTAACTCCCCAATGCCAAGCATGCCAAGCAAATCCAGCTGGCGTTGACGGTTGTAGCCGATCACCCAATGGTTCCAGCCATTCACCAGCACATCGGCATTCAGACGCAAGGTTTTAAGCCAGGAAGACTCACTACGCAGCATCAAAGGCAAGGTATCCCCCCGCGGAACACTGGCCGACAATCCCTGACTGATTCGTTGTGGCGCCACGGCGGCCGTGGGGTCGATACGCTGCCAGCCTTGACTATCCAGCCAGACTTCCACCCAGGCATGGGCATCTGCCTGGCGCACGATCAGATAATTGCCGGCCTTGTTCCAGCTGCCGCCCTGATAACCCGTCACGATACGTGCAGGCACACCCGCTGCACGCATCAGATAGGCAAAGCTGCTGGCAAAGTGCTCGCAAAAACCTTGGCGGCTTGTGAACAGAAATTCATCGATTGGATCAGATGAAGTCAGTAACGGCGGTTCCAGCGTATAGACAAAATCATTCGATCGCAGCCAGGACAAGGCCGCGCTGATACGTTGTGTAGGAGGCAGGCTCTTCCAGTCATCAGCCAGGACATGAGTCCGTGGATTGCCTGATGGTGGCAGTTGCGAGGAGGTGCGCACCAGCGGATCGTTTTCGATTTTCCAGGCGAGTGCGGATTGCAGGCTATAGCGCCGTGGCTGGTGGATCGGTTGCAAGGACAGCAACTCCAAGCGGCTGCCAAACACGCTTCCCGAAGGCCAGCGAGTAGGCATATCCAGAGCCAACAGCCAGCGCTGCTGATGCGGCTCCAGCGTCAGCGTATAGTCAACGACGTTGCCATGGGCCGTGATGGAGGGCGCAGCTTGTCGAGTGCGACTGGCAGGCAGCCAGCGGCTACCATCGAAGTTCTCGAATACCGGGCCGCGCCAGTATAAAAAACTGGGAGGTGGCGGGCTGCCGGCGAATTCAACCCGGAAGGCCACGCTGTCAACCAGAGCCAGTTTGCTCACCTGGCCCGGTTCCAGCATATCGCCGGACAAGCCACTGCGTGCCACGTTGCTGCTGGGCATCTGCCACAAGGGGCTGGGCAAGCGCGGGAAAAGCAGAAAAAGCAGGAGCGCCAACGGCAATGCCTGAAGCAGCAGCCCGCCCGCCTGTCGTATAGGGTGAGATGATCTGGATTGAGGCTGAACCCGTTGCAGATTGGCACTGGTCAACAGCAGGCAACTCGCAAGTGCCATGAGTGCCATTACGGGAGACTGCGCATGCAGGAAAAATGCAACCGTGCTGAAGTAGCCCAGCATCACAAGCACGGTTTGGTCACGCAGATCACGACTTTCAAACAGCTTGGCGATGATCAGGCAGGCAAGCAAGGCGATACCGCCTTCACGTCCGATCAGCGACTGATGAGCTTGAAAAACAGCCATGGCCAGCGTGACTGCCAACACCGTGGCGAGCCAGCGTGGTACGGACTGCACCTGGCGATAACGCATCACGCCACGCAATAGCAGCAAGAAAAACAACACGATAGCGAGCCATGCCGGCTGTGCATACAGGTGCGGAAGCAGGGCAGCCCCAACCGCTGCCAGCAGCAACAGGCTTGGCTGGACGTTCTTCATCGCAACCAACCTGCCTGATCCGAACCGTATAAAGCCAGGGCCGCCAGGCAGCGTGCCTGATGTGCGGGGCCGTTGTCGGCCTCCCAACGCTGGGCAGGCAGTATCAAGCCATAACGCAGTTCGCGCGCCTGTGCCATCAGCACCCATGCAGCAAGCCGTGACAGACGCGCTTCGGCATCCAGCTCCGGAAGATCATGCCAATCCAGCATGATTTGTCCTGAAAGCGGGGTGTGCCATTGCTTGGACAATAGCTGTTGCTGGCGTGCCAGCTGCTTCCAGGCAATGTGCCGCGGCGAATCACTGGTGTGATATTCGCGCAGGCCCGCAAAATCATCATCTCCTTGCAGGGTATCCATCACGCCAATGCCGACATCCCGGAGATCGGGCAGCGGCGGAGGGGTGCTTTCTGGTGCGGGATAGACCAAGCATTGCGCTGGAATTGCCAGCGTCTGCCATGCACGAAACCAACCCAATGGCGCAGAGGAATCAACACGCAGGTTAGGCAGGTGGAAGTTGCCGCGATGAGTGGTTTGGACTGCCAGCGGGATTCGCACCGAGGCTTGCCCGGCAACTTCACCCTGCCAGCATGAGGAATGCTTGATCGTTATCCGGATATCATGGCGTGGTCTGCTGGTCGGATTGCGAAGCTGCAAGTAAAAACATGCATGCTCGCCGCAGAAGACAGGATTGGCCGCGCCCACTTCGAATTGCAGACCAGGCAAACTTGCCCAAGTATGCAAGAGTGCAACGATGAACAGGCCAAACAGCAAAAAAGTCAGGAAAAAACCGAGACTGAGCTGATAGTTGATGGCGCCAATCAAGCCAAGGGCGATGACCAGCAAAAAACCCAGACCACGCCGGGTAGGTAATATATATGTCCGGCGATATCCCGTGCGCATGATCAGGGAATGGCTACCTGAATAAGGATACGACGCGCCTGTTCGCGGTCGGCTCGCCCACTGCTACGCAACAGCAGGCGGTGGCTGGCAATGGCAATGAAAACGGCCTGCACATCTTCCGGGATCACCATTTCGCGCCCGCTTAGCCAGGCATGCGCGCGACCAGCAGCAATCAAACCTAGCGCAGCACGTGGCGACAGCCCCCACACCAAGGCCGGATCATCACGCGTAGCCTGCACGAGCGCCTGCACATAATCCACCAAAGCAGGGCTGACATGAACCTTTTGCACGAGTTGCTGTGCCTCGATCAATTCTGCAACGGTGACAAGTGGTGTCTGGGCCGCCATCAGTTCACGGCGATCCTGCCCCAGCAATAGCGCTCGCTCGGCCTGGGCGTCGGGATAGCCCAGGTCAAGCCGCATCAAGAAGCGATCCAGTTGTGACTCGGGCAACGGGAACGCGCCGATTTGCTGCAGGGGATTCTGCGTAGCAATGACGAAGAAGGGCTGCGGGAGAGCATGGCAGGCACCATCCACTGTAACCTGCTGTTCCGCCATCGCTTCCAGCAGCGCGGATTGAGTTTTGGGTGAGGCACGATTAATTTCGTCGGCCAGCAGGATCTGTGCGAAGATCGGACCGGGATGAAAGCGGAAACGATTGTCATCCCGGTCATAAATTGAAACCCCGATAATATCGGCTGGCAGCAAATCACTGGTGAACTGTACCCGCTGGAAACGTAATCCCAATACATTGGCCAGCGCATGTGCCAACGTGGTTTTGCCAACACCGGGAATATCCTCAATCAGCAAATGACCCTTGGCCAGCAGACAAGACATGGCCAGCTTCAGTGTGACTTGCTTGCCAAGAATGATCTGATCAAGGCGTTCAAGAGCCGTTTGCAACAACGCCCGCAAATCTGTGGTTTGGGATGTCATCTGCTATTCCTGTTGATGATTTTTCACAGCAAATTCACGAAGAACAGCTGACGCTCAGCGCACTGGCCCAATCGGGTGGCGGATCGGCATAGCCGGCAAATTCATGGCTTTCCCTGAATGGCTGAGCCAGACAGCGCTGCAAGCGTTCTATCTCTGAATAGTCCTGTTCGCGAACAGCCCTGCGTATGGCGGTTTCAGCCAGATGATTGCGCAGTACATAACACGGGTTCACGTGATTCATGCGCTCGGCACGCGCTGGTTGCTGGTTATTTTCCTGTGCCAAGCGTGCACGATACTGCCCGGCCCAATGATCAAAACCGAGTCGGTCGGCAAACAGATCCGGCAAACGATGATTGGTTTCATCACTGGCGGCATCGAATCCAGCCAATGAACGCCAGAAAATCGTCCAGTCAGTCGATGATTGCTGCATCAGTTCCAGCAATTTGTTGACCAGATCCCAGTCTTCATCCTGCCAGGCATGCAAGCCCAGTTTCAGGCGCAATTGCTCGGAAAATGCTGACTCGAATTGTGGCTGGTACTGCTTCAGAACATCGGTCAGCACTTCCTTGTCTGCAAGCGGCAGCAGTGCCTGCGCCAAACAATGCAGATTCCATAAACCGATTTCTGGCTGCATGTGCCAGGCATAGCGGCCGGTGTGATCGGAATGATTGCAGATGTGAGCCGCATTGAATCCATCTTGAAAACCGAATGGGCCGTAGTCCAACGTCAAACCAAGGATGGACATATTGTCCGAGTTGAGTACCCCATGGCAAAAACCAACACCTTGCCAGCGGGCAATCAAATCGGCGGTGCGTAGGGTAACCTGGGCGAGCAGCGCAGCATAAGGTTGGGCATCATCGCGGCAATCAGGGTAAAAATTGTCGATCACCCAATCCGCCAGAATGCGCAAGGAAGCCGTATCGCCAGTTCGGGCAAAATACTCAAAGTGCCCAAACCGGACAAAAGTGGGCGCTACACGCAATACCACGGCAGCGGTTTCAATGGTTTCGCGCATGACAGGCAAGGGAGACCCGGCCAGACCCAGCGCCCTTGTTGTCGGTATACCCAGGCCATGCATGGCTTCAGAACACAGGTATTCGCGGATGGAAGAGCGCATCACGGCACGGCCATCGCCCATGCGGGAGTAGGGCGTGCGCCCGGCACCCTTGAGCTGCAATTCATAAATCGTGCCGTCCGGTGCATGACATTCGCCGATCAGAATCGCACGACCATCACCCAGTTGCGGGACATAGCTACCGAATTGATGACCGGCATAGACGCTGGCCAGTGGGTCCGCCCCGCGAGGCAAATGATTTCCGGCCAGAATTTCTGCCAGATGAGGATGCTGCTGCGGATCTGCATGCAAACCCAGCACCTGCGCCAGTTCAGCATTCCAGGCAACGAGTACCGGATCGGGCAATGGGGTAGGTGATAGCCGGGTGTAGAATTCTGCTGGCAAGCGGCCAAAACGCAACGATTGAGGAAAATCTGCCAGGGTATGGGGCATATCAGCTCGACGCATGCGTCGCTCCAGTCATATTGTTGAGTTATTTTGTCGGATATTATGCCATTTTGTTCCACGAGGTTGGATCATGAGTGAAAAAATGCCGGTCACACCGGCCATTCGGGTGCTGCGACAGCACAAGATCGATTTTTCAGCCCATCTGTACGACTATGAAGAAAAGGGGGGTACAACAGTCTCCGCACGCGAACTGGGCGTGGATGAACATTGCGTGATCAAAACCCTGGTCATGGAGGATGAAAACAAACGGCCTTTGGTTGTTTTGATGCACGGCGATTGCGAGGTATCTACCAAGAATCTGGCTCGTCTATTGAACGTCAAGACGATTGCACCATGCGCCCCGGAAACCGCCAACAAACATTCAGGCTATCTGGTTGGCGGAACCTCTCCATTTGGCACAAAGAAAGTCATGCCGGTTTACATGGAAAGCAGCATTCTGGAGTTGGACGCTATTTATATCAATGGCGGGAAGCGCGGTTTTTTGGTGGAGATGAAGCCTGCCGATGCGGTGGCTATTCTCAAGCCAATACTGGTTGAGATTGCAATAGACCACGCTTCCTGATGCTGCAAAAATACCGCGCGGTTATTTCAACAGCGAATCCAGCTCTTCGCGCAAGCCGATACGTGTACTTTCTTCCAGCGTACCCTTCAGGCGTTCGAGGAAATCGCTGACAGCATTGCAGATGTGCTCTCGCTCTTGGGTCGGAACATCATTTTCTTTCAGGAACTTGAGCGCAGCATGTGAGGCGGAGAGCATTAATCGGTTGTTGCGGGTGGCTTCCGCTTGCGGCAACAGCAGCTGCATGGCTTCCTGAGTGCGTTTTTTCAGCATCAACTGCACCCCCTGATTGTTCAGCTCCGTGATTTCCGTGCCGCATTGGGCAATGTAGCCCTGCCAGACCAGCCGTGGCGAAGCTGCAGCTTCGAGCAGGCTGGAAATATGGCGGGTGGTGATGAAGCGGCGCGCCAGCATATTGATCCACTTGTAGGGCGCCGTTGTCGCAGATGGTACCTCACTCGACTGCGAAGGCGGGCAGATCGTGCTGGCTGTCATCAGAAAGCCCACGGCTGCCTCCTGGGTGACATCGGAATGGGTCAGATAGGGTTCCAGTTCTGCCAAGATATCCGGCTTGTTCTGGAAAATGGCGCTTGCCAATTTACCAACGAAACGGTTGATTACCGTATCATCTCGCCGCGCCAGCTCCTGCGCCATACGCAAATATTTGTCCGCATCGCCCAGCGCGCCATCGCGCTTTGCCGCCAGTGCCAATTGCAGAACGGTTTCCGGCGACAGTGCTGAAGAATTCCCCCCACAAAAAACGGCCCGCTCCAGTAGTTGCCGCGCCTTGCCCGGGTTGCCCATCATATTGGCCAGATTGCCAGCTTTCTGTAAACGCGTGACATTATTGGGTGATATCGCCATGCATTTGTCGTAAACCGCCATAGCCTCTTCCATGCGGCCTTCTGTCATATACAGCGCAGCAAGCTCCTCATAGGCATCCACATAATGGGTATGCGTGAGAATGGCTGCCTGCAGCATGCTTTCTGCCTGGCGCTGACTGCCTTGTCGCGCAAGCACTTTGGCAAGCCCCAGTTTGGCCCACGGCACCACTTTGCTCGACAGTGTTTCTTCAAAGAGATTTTTGGCTTCATCCAACCGGCCCGCCTCAACCAGCAAATTGGATAGCAAACGGATCAGATCGGGACGGTATTGTCCAGCGTTGGGCAGCACTGCAAGTGCAGCAGCTATGGCGCCTTCGGCATCGCCACTGTGAATCTTGTCAAGAATGGGACGTAGAAAGGCCTTGCGCGCCCAGGCTGCCTGTATCCGATTGGAAAGCAGAGCACCGGTAAACGGCTTGATCAGATAATCATCCGGCCCGACCTCAGCAACCGCCACGACCTTTTCATATGAAGCCTCGGCGGTAATCATGAACCAGATGGTCGAAAGCGAGAGCTCGCCGGATCGACGTAACTCCTCCAGCAGCTCCTGGCCATTCATGCCTTCGCCAAAGTGATAGTCACAGAGGATGATGTCGTAACTTCCATTGCGAATGCGCCGCCTGGCTTCCCCGATACTGTTGGCGGTATCCACCCGAGTCATGCCGACCTGCGCCAGCGTCATGCGGATGGATTGGCGCACGGTTGGCGCATCATCGGCAATCAGGATACTGGCTTGAGTCAGATCGGTGGCCATGTGGGTCTATATGCTGTAAGTCAGAATAGAAATATAAGCCTATCCATCAGCGGTGGCTAATATAACTTTACAAAAAGTCTGCTGAATCAGACACAAACAGCAATATCTTGAAGTGATACGGACAAAACAAAAACGCCCCGATTTTCATCGGGGCGCTTTGCCGGAATATGGTGCCCAGGAGAAGACTCGAACTTCCACGCCCGTGAAGGCGCTAGGACCTGAACCTAGTGCGTCTACCAATTCCGCCACCTGGGCAGTTTTTCTGTACTAAACTATTCAAGAGAGTTGGTGCCCAGGAGAAGACTCGAACTTCCACGCCCGTGAAGGCGCTAGGACCTGAACCTAGTGCGTCTACCAATTCCGCCACCTGGGCTCTTGAACTGCGCTAAAATGTTGCAGCGCTGTACAGAGAGGCGCGATTATGAGTAAAAGAAGAAACCATGTCAAGAAAACTTACCAAAAAAAATGAAGCAATCGATCATGCACCAGCCCCCGAGAAGAGTAAACCTCGAAAACTCAAAGGCTTGCGCGCACAAGACCCCTGGCTGGAACGCGAACAGGGACGCTATGACAATCCGTTGCCATCAAGAGAATTCATTCTGCAGCTTCTGACAGAGGCTGGTGCGCCGGTTTTTCCGGACGATCTCAAGAAACAGCTAGCCATTCATCGCAGTGAATCCGAAGCCTTCGAGCGCCGCCTGGCCGCAATGGAGCGAGAAGGCGAGTTGATGCTCAACCGCAAGGGCGCCTTGTGCCTGCCGGCCAAGATCGACCTGATTCCTGGACGCGTACAAGGACATCCGGATGGCTTCGGCTTTCTGATCCCGGATGGCGGTGGTGACGATATCTACCTGGGTCCCAAGGAAATGGACAAGGTCTTGCACGGAGACCGGGCACTGGTGCGTCCTATCGGCGTCGATCGTCGCGGCAGGCCTGAGGGCAAGATTGTCGAGGTACTGGAACATGTCAACACACGGCTGGTTGGGCGCTTCTTCGCCGAGCGCGGCGTGCATTATGTGGTAGCTGAAAACAAACGCATCAGCCAGGATATTCTCATCGAACCCAAGGGCACCATGAAAGCGCGCCCAGGTCAGGTGGTAACCGTTGAATTGCTGACGCAACCGGCACGCTATGTCCAACCGGTAGGGCGCGTGATTGAAGTACTAGGCAACTATAACGATCCCGGCATGGAAATCGAGATCGCTCTGCGCAAGCACAATCTGCCACACGTGTTCTCTGATGCAGCGCAGATTCAGGCAGCCAACACGCCCCAGACTGTCGGCAAGAAAGACTGGAAACCTGTCCTTGGGTTCGAGCGCGTCGATCTGCGCGATTTGCCGCTGGTGACCATTGATGGCGAAACGGCCAAGGATTTTGATGATGCCGTATTTGCCGAAAAGAAAGGGAAGGGCTGGCGTCTGGTCGTAGCCATTGCCGATGTTAGCCACTACGTACAAGCCGGCGATGCGCTGGACGAAACCGCATTCGAGCGCGGGAATTCAGTCTATTTCCCGCGTCGCGTCATACCCATGCTGCCCGAGGCCTTGTCTAACGGCATATGTTCGCTCAACCCCGAGGTAGAGCGCCTATGTATGGTTTGCGATATGCAGATTGGCCAGAAAGGCAATATCAAGGATTATCGGTTCTATCCAGCCGTTATGCTCTCCAAGGCGCGCCTGACTTATACCAAAGTTTGGGACATGCTGTCGCACCCCAAAGGTGAAACAGCCACTCAATACAGCGACGTCCTCCCGCACATCAAGACCTTGTATGCACTATTCAAGGCATTCAGCAGTGCCCGACAGGAGCGAGGGGCCATCGACTTTGAAACTACCGAGACAATGATGCTGTTCGACGACAACGGCAAGATTCGCGAAATTGTGCCAGTCGTGCGCAATGACGCTCATCGCCTGATCGAAGAATGCATGCTTGCAGCCAACGTCTGCGCCGCGCATATTCTCACCCACAACAAACATGCCGGGTTGTACCGTGTACACGAAGGTCCAACACCGGAAAAACTGGAAAAACTGCGCGAATACCTGCGCGGACTGGCGCTGGCACTCCCTGGCGGGGAATCTCCAGAGGCTGCGGACTACGCCAAATTACTTGAGCAGATCAAGGATCGACCAGACGCATCATTACTGCAAACCATGCTGCTGCGATCCCTGCAACAGGCCGTCTACAGCCCTGACAATCTCGGTCATTTTGGCCTGGGCTATGAAGCCTATACCCATTTCACGTCACCTATCCGACGCTACCCGGATTTGCTCGTGCATCGCGCCATCAAGGCAATTATCGCCGGCAAGAAGTTCCAACCCTCACACAAATGGCAAGCACTGGGTGATCAATGCTCCATGACTGAACGTCGCGCCGATGAGGCTAGTCGTGACGTGGAAAATTGGCTCAAGTGCTATTACATGCAGGACAAGCTCGGCGAAGAATTCGATGGCGTAGTGGCAAGCGTCACCAGCTTTGGCCTGTTTGTGTTATTGGAAAATGTTTTCGTTGAAGGCCTGATTCATATCTCCGAACTTGGCGCAGACTATTACCACTTTGATGAAGTCCGCCATGAACTGCGTGGCGAACGAACCGGGAAAGTCTATCGAATGACTGACCGGGTTCGCGTGAAGATAGCACGTGTTGATATGGACACGAGTCGCATCGATTTCACATTGGTTGCACCCAGCACAGCGATGAAGCCGGAAACAAAACGAAAATTTTCGACAATTAGCACCTCAAGCAAAACAGGCAGCAAATAACACAGGCGCCCATCGTTACTTGATGCGGGAACGATGGGCATTTTCTGTGTATTTAAACAGCATTACTTGACATAATAAACCTTATGCGAAGTTACGAGGATCATTAAAACAACCGCTATCGCGGCTGCCTGGCTAGCGCCCGTGGTTGCGCCAAAACCGTTGAACAAGATGGCCAAACCCAGCAACACGCCTACCACGCCTTTGACGTGTTGCTTCCTGAAATTCTCCCACCACGTTTTCTTCTCGTCGTCCTTAGTCCTTATACCAGCGCCATAGAATAACGTGACAAGTCACGAATAATATATAATCGTGACTTGTCACAAAATTAGCACGAACATGAGCAAGCAGTCGATTCATACGCAAACCGCTGAGATTACAAGCCTGCCGCAGAGCAAACGTCGTGGCCGCCCGGCCATCGGGGAAAAAACCATGACTGCCGCGGAACGCAAGGCAAGATCCAGAAAAATAGCTTTTGATCGTGGGCTGCAATCGCTGAATGAGTCAGTGATGGTTCAGTTGTCCTGCCCGGTTGATATTGCAACCAGATCAAAGCTGGTTGCTTATGCGAAAGAACACGGCAAAACCGTTGGCCAAGTCATAGAATCGCTCGTTGCGTCGCTTTAGCCCTGCTCTTACGCACCCTTCAAACGCGCAGCGACTACCGTGTGCTGAGCACATACACACAACCGCACCCACGACTTCTGTATCATACTGGCCGCACCCGGCGATTACCCTCGTACCCAATATGAAAAACAACGATATCCTGCGCGGTTTGCGCTATGCGCTCAACATGAGCGATACCTCGGTATGCAAAATGATGGCTTTGACAGGCCTGCAGCAGGACAAGCAGAACATCATTGCCATGATGAAAAAGGATGATGAGCCAGGCTTTGTTGAATGCAGCGATGAAACATTGTTGGCTTATCTTGATGGTTTGATCATCGATCGGCGTGGGCCAGCGCCGGCCAGTGCGGGTGATGCGACTATGCGTCAATTCCTGGATAACAATGTTGTACTCAGAAAATTGCGCATTGCTTTAGAGCTGAAGGATGACGACATCATGGCGATTATGGAGCTGGCGGGTTTCTGTGCATCAAAACCAGAAATCAATGCGCTATTCCGTAAACCGGATCACAAGAATTTCCGAGCTTGCGGCGATCAATTCTTGCGTAATTTCCTGAAGGGTTTGAGCCTGAAAATACGTAACCAGGACTGAGAGGCTGTTGAATGAAAAAAGCTCCGAAACCGGAGCTTTTTTCATATATGTTTCAGCCAATTACAGGCCAAGCAAACTGCGGTGCACCTTGACGACCACCTTGCGGAACGGCGTCTGGTTATCGATGGCAACGCAGGGGCGATGCAGCTCGCCTGGCAGGAAAACTGCATAGCCACCGGGTTTGACATCCATGAAGAATTCGTTGGCAGGTGTCGGATAGAAAGCGATATCGTTGGATTCAAAGCGATCATCTACCGGAGCCAGATCAGCCTGCGGCAGTGCCATGCCGAACCGTTCGCATGCGCCAATCGGCAACTGGATATCGGCATAGGTGGCATGCGCTTCGCTTTTGCAGCCATCCAGCAGGCGCGGCATCGCATCCTGAACCAGATAGAAAAGCTTGTCGCCATCGATTTCATAGCGGCCTGGCTCCATGTTTGCCAGATCCTGCTTTTGCAGTTCCTCAAGGGCGCGTACCACTGCCTGCGGCAGCATCGTTTTTTGTTGGGCAACTTCCGAAAGCAATCCGAGAATCATCACAAACCCCATGCATGGTTGGAAACTCGAAGATGATACCTGCTGTCTGGTGCGAACGTAAGCACACGCGGCATGGCCTTCAATCAAGTTGGTGGCCACTTGATTGAAGGCAAAATGATTTATCCGGCTGCATGCTGTAATTGAAACCAATTTACATTACAAAGGAGAAACAATAATGGATGAACAAGCATCAATTCATGGGCATGAAGTACTGCACTTCATGCTGGAAAATCAGGATGGCTTTACCCGCGATGGCTTGATTGCTGCCATCCAGAATAAATTTGGTGTGCAGTCCCGTTTTCATACCTGCAGCGCGGCCGACATGGATGCCGCGACACTGGTCGATTTCCTGGCGGCAAAAGGCAAGTTCGTAGCACGCGGCAATGGTTTTAACACCGAACCGGACAAGATTTGCAATCACTGAACCCGCCGGGAAGTAGCAAACCATGGGCGGCTGCCCGGATAAGGCTGCGTTGATCGCAGCCTTTTTCATGCCTGGCACCGCCCTCCCCTGTACAGAGGGTGAAGTGTTATGCTGGCGCCCAAAGTACTATCCCAAAGGATAATGCGCATGCGCCTTACCGTTTTCAAGCAACGTATGATTCGATTCATCAGCTTTGCCAAAACCCGTTATTACCCGGTGATACTGGCGGCATGGGGCGTTGCGTGGAAGCGGCTCCGCCATCCAACGTGGCGTGACGTGCTTTTGCTGTGCCTGGCAATACCGGCTGCTGGCCTGCTCTATATTCTGATCCTGATCCCGTTTACCCCCGGCATTGACGACATACGCAAGGCAACTCTGGATCAGCCTGCGCAAATCCTGTTTGCTGACGGCACCAAGCTGGCCGAGTTCAAGCCTGCCAATCGCGAATGGGTAGCCCTGTCAGAAATTTCTCCAGTAGTGGTCGATGCGCTGATTTCCACTGAGGATCATCGCTTCTACGATCACCATGGCCTGGATTGGCGCCGTCTCGCATCCTCGATTTTCTTTACGCTCAGCGGTGATCGCCAGGGTGGCTCCACGATTACCCAGCAACTGGCACGCAATCTCTACCCGGATGAGATTGGCCGTTCGGCCACGATAACCCGCAAACTCAAGGAAGCGATTACGGCATTAAAAATCGAGTTTGTGCACACCAAACCGGAAATCCTCGAAACCTACCTCAACACGGTACCCTTTCTCTACAACGCCTTCGGCATCGAAATGGCCGCGCGCACGTATTTTGGTACTACCGCCAAGGATCTGGACGAACTGCAAAGCGCGACATTGGTCGGCATGCTCAAGGGCAACAGTTCTTACAATCCGGTACTGAACCCCGAGCGTTCGATTGCGCGGCGCAATACCGTTCTGGCGCAGATGGTAAAACACCAGAAGCTCGACACTGCAAAATTTGAACAACTCAAAAAGAAACCGCTGGGTATCGATTTTGAGCGACAAACCGAACCACCCGGCCCGGCTCCGCACTTTGCGCGCCAACTGCGCCAGTGGCTGATCGAATGGGCGGATCGCAACGACTACAGCGTTTATAGCGATGGTCTTGTGGTTTACACCACGCTCGATTCCCGCCTGCAATCCCAAGCGGAACAGGCCGTGATGCGCCAGGGCAGTTTGCTGCAGGGCGTGGCTGAAGATCTTTGGAGCACTCGTACTGTCTGGCAGCCGGACAACAGCCTGATCCAGGCATTTATCCGCGAATCTGCAGAATATCGCACTGCCATGGCTGCGGGGCTGTCAGCCGAACAGGCCATGCAGCAGCTGCAGCAGGATAAAGATTTCCTGCTGCGTTTAAGGGAGCAGAAAGTGCAGATCCAGGCCGGTTTCCTGGCGCTTGATCCGGCCAGTGGGCAGATCAAGGCCTGGATCGGCAGTCGAGATTTCAAAAAGGATGGCTTTGATCACGTAGAACAAGCCCGCCGCCAACCCGGCTCCACCTTCAAGCCATTTGTCTATGCCGAGGCCTTCCGTCAGGGGATGAGCCCGGAAGACACATTGATAGACCAGGTAGTCGATATTCCAGTCGGCAAGACCGAAGTATGGCGGCCGACTGACGACAAGCCCGCCACAGGTCGACCTTGGCGTTTGCGCAGCGGCCTGATCCATTCAAGGAACACCATCACGGCGCAGCTGATGCAGCAGGTCGGCCCGGAAAAGGTGGCGGAGCTGGCCAAGGCCATGGGTATACGCCAAAGCGCACTGGAAGCAGTACCTTCGCTGGCACTGGGTACCAGCCCGGTCACCCTGAAAGAAATGGTGGCGGCTTACGGCACCATCGCCAACAGCGGCAACTATCTGGAGCCTATCGCAGTTTTGCGTATTGAGGATAAAACCGGCAAGGTATTACAGGAGTTTTCTACCGCAAAACCGGAACGCGCCCTCCCCACCGACATCAATTACACATTGCTCGATGTGATGCGTGGCGTGGTTGATACCGGAACGGGCGTTGATATCCGGACACGCTATGGTATTCGCGCCGATGTGGCAGGCAAGACCGGCACCACCCAGGATAATGCGGACGGCTGGTTTATCCTGATGCATCCACAACTGGTTGCCGGCGCATGGGTTGGCTTCAATGATAGCCGCATCACCCTGCGCAGTGATTACTGGGGCCTGGGCGCACGCAGTGCTTTGCCAATTGTGGGCGATTTTTTCCGGCAGGCGCTGAACCGCCAGCTTATCGATGCTCAGGCTCGCTTCCTGGCTCCGGACGGAACAAGCAAGCCACTGCCTGCGCTGGATAAAGCTCCGGTGCAGGAGGATGCCTCATCGGTCGAGATGCAAAATGCTGTCGAGCAAACCGCTTCTGCACCAGATGCAGGGATCAGTGAATCACCCGGACCGGTTTCGGCATCAAGCGCCGAATAAAACAAAGCCGCGCGAATGCGCGGCTTTGTTTTCCCCAATACGCCAGCATCAATCCCAGTTCAATGCACCACCGGATTGATATTCGGTAACGCGCGTCTCGAAGAAGTTCTTTTCCTTCTTCAAATCGATCATTTCACTCATCCACGGGAATGGATTGGTCACGCCGGGGAATAGGGGTTCCAGGCCGATCTGTTGCAAGCGACGGTTAGCAATGAAGCGCAGGTATTCCTTGAACTGTGCCGCGTTCAGGCCCAGCACGCCGCGCGGCATGGTGTCCTCGGCGTAGGCGTATTCCAGCTCGACGGCCTGCTGGAACAGGCCATAAAGTTCAGCCTTGAATTCCTCGGTCCACAACTGCGGGTTTTCCAGCTTGATGGTATTGATCAGGTCGATACCGAAATTGCAATGCATCGACTCATCGCGCAGGATGTACTGGTATTGCTCGGCCGCCCCCGTCATCTTGTTCTGCCGTCCCAGAGCCAGGATCTGGACGAAACCGACATAGAAGAACAGGCCTTCCATAATGCAGGCGAACACGATGATCGAGCGCAGCAGTTGCTGATCGGTTTGCAGGGTGCCCGTCTTGAATTCCGGATTAGTGAGCACATCGATAAACGGAATCAGGAATTCATCCTTGTCGCGGATCGACTTGATTTCGTGATAGGCGTTGAAAATCTCGCCCTCATCCAGCCCCAAGGATTCGACAATGTATTGGTAGGCATGGGTATGGATCGCTTCTTCAAACGCCTGACGCAACAGGAACTGACGGCATTCCGGCGCGGTGATCTGGCGGTAGGTGCCCAATACGATGTTGTTGGCAGCCAGACTATCCGCAGTCACAAAGAAGCCGAGGTTGCGTTTCACCAGCCGACGCTCGTCCTCGGTCAGACCGTTCGGATTTTTCCAGAGCTCGATATCGCGCTGCATGTTCACTTCCTGCGGCATCCAGTGGTTGGCGCAGGTAGCTAGGTATTTCTCCCAAGCCCATTTGTACTTGAAAGGAACCAGCTGGTTGACATCGGTAGCGCCATTGATGATGCGCTTGTCCACAACATTAACGCGACCGGTTGAGGCGGCGACCATGGATCCATCAGCGTGCTCGGTGGTCGGCGCTGCGATGGTGTCGTCGTCAAAGCTGAGCATGGTCATGATTCTCCTTGATTATTGCTTGTTGGTATTGAGCTGCGGATACAGCACAGAAATATTGGAAAAATCCTTTACGCCTCGGCGCACGGATAATTCGTTGAAATCACGCCGGCGGGTATCCGAGCGTTGGTAACTTGGCTGGAAATTGAGCGAGATGTGGTAATCGCCCAGATAAATCACCTGCCCTGCCGCCAGATCGAACTCCTCTTTCAGCGCGAAACGGTGATGGCGGCGGAAACTCATCCAGGAGAAACCATCATCGACCCAACTGCCATAAATCTCGCTGACCCGATAATGCCCAGCAGGCAATGCCACCACGTGCAGTTTGCCGATACCATCTGGCTCGTTGCCCGGTGCCCACACCCGGTGCATCAGGCTCTCGGATTCCAGTAGTAAGCGGCCAGCCGGGCCATCGATCTGGATGCCGGCGTCGGCATGATCGTGATCGAGCGAATCCAGGGTTACGGCTGCGATCACATACCCCTGCCCTGCCGGCGGCACGAGTTTGCCGCTTTCGATTTGCAGCGGCGCGGCACAGGCTGTCAGCAGCAGCGCTGACAAACAGACTAGCCATTTACGCATCATGCCACCCCCATGCTCTTGCCCCAGGCCAGGGCAACCCGTCCGACTTCATTCTGCCAGCGCGTTTTATCCTCATCGCGTAACCAGCTGGCTTCGAAGCTGTTCAGAACCAGCTTCACTACGTCATCATCGTTCAGGTTCAGTGCACTGCGGCAAGCCAGGAAATTATCATTCAGGTAACCGCCAAAATAAGCCGGATCATCTGAATTAAGCGTAATGCACAGACCTTCGCGCAACAGATCCTGCAGGTTATGCGCGTCCAGACGGGTAACCACCTTCAGTTTCAGGTTGGAGAGCGGACATACTGTCAGCGGCACTTTGTCGTGCGCCAACCGTTGCACCAATGCCGGCTCTTCACTGCAACGCACGCCATGATCAATACGTTTCACATGCAGGATATCCAGCGCGTCCTCGATATAACTGGCTGGGCCTTCCTCGCCCGCATGTGCCACTGCAGGCAGGCCGAGCGATTGGCAACGGGCAAACAGGCGTGCGAATTTCGATGGCGGATTGCCTTTCTCGCCAGAATCCAGCCCCACGCCGTGAATGCGCTCCAGATAAGGCATGGCCTGATCCAGCGTGGCAAAACCATCGTCTTCCGACAGATGACGCAGGAAACACATGATCACGCGTGATGTCATGCCAAACTGCTTGTAGGCATCACTCAGCGCCTGGCAAATACCGTTGAGCACCGTTCCGAAGGCAATACCGCGGGCAGTGTGCGTTTGCGGATCAAAAAAGATCTCGGTATGCACGATATTGTCGGCATGCGCACGTTCGCAATACGCCAAGGTCAGGTCATAAAAATCCTGCTGGGTTACCAGTACACCGGCACCGGCGTAATACAAGTCGAGAAAAGACTGCAGATCCTCGAATTGGTAGGCATTTTTCAGGGCATCGACCGAGACATAGGGCAACGCCACGCCATTACGCTCGGCCAGCTTGAACATCAATTCGGGCTCAAGCGTGCCTTCTATATGAAGATGCAGTTCAGCCTTGGGCAACAGGCGTATCAGTTCATCGACGGCGGACGAGTTCATGGCTGGCTTCCTTTTGTATTGATAAAACCAGTGTAGACCCTGGCCCTCGACGTGGGTACTGGCGAAAACCAGACTAGCGGCAAGTCTGACCTCAGAATCAACCCATCAACATACCGCTTTCCCTCTCCCCTGCCCCTCTCCCGAAACGGGCGAGGGGTGGAGCAGTGGAATTTCCAGAAATAACCTTTCTCACAAGCGCTCGAAGGCCATACTTGCCCCCTCTTCCGTGTGCGGTAGGGGGCAGCCCGGATATCTTGCAAGGATTACTGGCAGGCCTCGCAATCCGGGTTATCAATCGAGCAGAACTTGGCATCGGTGGCCGGCTCAACCGACTGGGCACTTGCAGCAGTCACACCGCCGCTTACCGGCACTGCATTCAGCTCCCCGCCCCTGCCGGTCGATTTTTCGGCAGAGGTCGCCGCCAGCGTGCGCAGGTAATACGTGGTTTTCAGGCCGCGAATCCAGGCAAGTTTATAGAGCTCATCCAGTTTCTTGCCCGATGCACCGGCCATATAGATGTTCAGGCTTTGTGCCTGGTCGATCCATTTCTGTCGGCGCGAAGCAGCCTCTACCAGCCAGCTCGGGTCCATTTCAAACGCGGTGGCATAAATTTCACGCAAATCCTGCGGGATACGGTCGATCTTCGATACCGAACCATCGAAATACTTCAGATCCGAGATCATCACTTCATCCCACAAACCACGGTCTTTCAGGTCATTGACCAGGTATTCGTTGATTACCGTGAATTCGCCTGAGAGGTTCGATTTCACGAACAGGTTCTGGTAAGTCGGCTCGATCGATGCTGCAACGCCGACGATATTCGAGATCGTTGCGGTCGGGGCAATGGCCACGCAGTTGGAATTGCGCATGCCGTACAGCTTGATGCGATCGCGCAGGGCATCCCAATCCAGACGGGCGCTGTCATCGTATTCCAGATAACCGCCACGCTCATCGGCCAGAACCTTGAGCGAATCCTTCGGCAAAATACCCTTGTCCCACAGGCTGCCACGGAATGAGGAGTATGTGCCACGCTCCTGCGCCAGTTCGGTCGAGGCCCAGTAGGCGTGGTAGCAAACCTGCTCCATCGAGATATCGGCAAACTCGACAGCAGCTTGCGAGGCATACGGCACGCGCAATTTGTACAGCGCTTCCTGGAAGCCCATGATGCCCATGCCAACCGGGCGGTGCTTGAGGTTGGCATTGCGCGCCTTGCGAACCGGATAGAAGTTGATGTCGATGACGTTATCCAGCATGCGCATCGCGGTTTTAACCGTGCGCGCCAGTTTTTCGCTGTCGATCTGGCCGTTCTTGATGTGGTTGACCAAGTTCACCGAGCCCAAATTGCACACGGCGATTTCGTTATCGTTGGTGTTGAGCGTGATCTCGGTACACAGGTTGGAGCTATGCACCACGCCAACATGCTGCTGCGGGCTGCGGATATTGCATGGATCCTTGAACGTGATCCACGGGTGACCGGTTTCGAACAGCATGGTCAGGATCTTGCGCCACAAGCTCAATGCCGGCACTTTCTTGGCTATGCGCATCTCGCCGCGCGCGGCTTTCTGTTCGTAACGTGTGTAGGCGGCTTCGAATTTCTTGCCGGTGAGGTCGTGCAGGTCCGGCACTTCGGACGGGCTGAACAGGGTCCAGTCACCACCTTCCATCACGCGGCGCATGAACAGATCCGGAATCCAGTTGGCGGTATTCATGTCATGCGTACGGCGGCGATCATCGCCTGTGTTCTTGCGCAGTTCGAGGAATTCCTCGATGTCGGCATGCCAGGTTTCCAGATAAGCGCATACCGCACCCTTGCGCTTGCCACCCTGGTTCACTGCCACGGCGGTATCGTTCACCACCTTGAGGAACGGCACCACGCCTTGCGATTTGCCGTTGGTCCCCTTGATATGGCTGCCCAGCGCACGTACCGGCGTCCAGTCATTGCCCAAACCACCGGCATATTTGGAGAGCAGCGCGTTTTCCTTGATCGCCTCGAAAATACCATCCAGATCGTCAGCAACCGTGGTCAGATAGCAGCTCGACATCTGGCTGTGACGTGTACCGGAATTGAACAGCGTGGGCGTGGACGACATGAAATCGAAAGTCGAGAGCACGTTGTAGAACTCGATCGCACGCTCTTCACGGTCGGTCTCGTTCAGGGCAAGGCCCATGGCCACGCGCATGAAGAAGGTTTGCGGCAGCTCGATGCGGGTTCCATCGATATGCAGGAAATAGCGGTCGTACAGGGTTTGCAGACCCAGATAACCAAACTGGTAATCGCGTTCGAACTTCAGCGCGGCACCCAGCTTGGCCAGATCGAACTGGCCAAGTTCTTCATCGAGCAATTCAGCTTCGATGCCCTCGCGGATCAGGCGCGGGAAAGCCTCGGCATAGCGCTCGGCCATTTCTTCGTGGCTGGTTTCAACGCCCAGCACTTCGTTGCGCAAGCTATCCAGCAGCAGACGTGCCGTGACCTGGCTATAGGCCGGGTCTTTTTCGATCAGCACCCGTGCGGACAAGATCACCGACTTGCGCACCTCTTCGGCCGGCACGCCGTCGTACAGGTTTTTCAGCGTTTCATTGAGCAGAGCTTCCTGATCCGTGATGCCATCGAACCCTTGGCAGCACGAAGCAATCAGCGCTTTCAGGCGGGAGAGGTCGAGCGGGCGACGCGAGCCATCGTCGTAGACCACATTGATATCGTGATGGATTTCCGGTTCATGCCGGGCAGCGCGCTGGCGCTTATGTTCCTCGCGGTACAGCACATAAGCACGCGCCACATCATGCTCGCCCGAGCGCATCAGGGCGAGTTCCACCTGATCCTGGATATCCTCGATATGAATCGCACCGCCTTCAGGCTTTCTGCGCATCAGGGCGGTGATCACCGCTTCAGTCAGGCTAGCGATCTGGGCGCGCACACTGGCCGATGCCCCCATGCGGGCACCCTGCACGGCGATAAAGGCCTTGGACAAGGCAACACTGATTTTGGCAGGAATGAATTCTACGACCTGACCATCACGCCGGATCACCTTGTACTGGGACAAGGCTTGCGCCAGGGCTTCAAGATTGGGGTGTGATGCGACATCAGCGATGCTTGCGTTCTCCGGCGCGATATACATTGCGTGTGATCCTCTTGTGGTTTGCTGGATGCTCTAGGCACTATATGTTGTGCCTTTGAGTTTATGAATGCACAAATACTAGTGTTTTACGCATCCAAAAGCAACGAAAATTATTCCCATTCACGCAGCAATGAACAGTGGTATGGGTTGCTTCTTGGATGCCAGCCGTTCGCCCACTTTTACACAGCAGGGAAGAGTCTGCGTCTATTAAGGATTCTCCTCTCACGCATATGGGAGAGGGAGCAAATGCGGGAGAGGATCCAAGTACTCCCCTCTCCCGCTTGCGGGAGAGGGGCTGGGGGAGAGGGTGAGTTGATACTGAAGAGGAACAGAATTACCTGAAAAACCGCCTATTTCCTGCGCCAGGTAGTACCTTGCGGGCCATCTTCCAGCACGATTCCGGCTTCATCCAGTTCCTTGCGGATGCGGTCTGATTCGGCAAAATTCTTTGCGGTGCGCGCTTCGCGACGGGCGACGATCATCGCCTCGATCTGTTCGGCAGAAAGATCTCCATCCGCAACCGGCGTACCCGATTGCAGGAAGTCGACAGGATCGCGCTCCAGCAAACCCAGCACATTGCCGAGTTGCTTCAAAAGCAATGCAGCCTGCGGATCACGGCTCTTGTTCACTTCGCCAACCAGATCGAACAGCACGGCCACAGCTTCCGGAGTATTGAAATCATCATCCATCGCGGCTTTGAAACGTGCAGCAAACGGATTGGACCAGTCGATCGTACCAGCCCCGGGCAGTTCGATACCCTTGAGTGCGGTATAGAGACGAGTCAGCCCCTGGCGAGCCTCTTCCACCAGTGTATCGGCGAAATTGATCGGGCTGCGGTAATGCGCGCGCACGATAAAGAAACGTACCACTTCGCCATCGAAGTGCTTGAACACATCGCGGATCGTGAAAAAATTGCCCAGTGACTTGGACATTTTCTCGCCATCCACCTGCACGAAACCGTTATGCATCCAGTAGTTCACATAGGCATGGTTATGCGCGCCTTCGGATTGGGCGATTTCGTTTTCGTGGTGAGGAAATTGCAGATCAGCTCCGCCGCCGTGAATATCAAAATGCTCGCCAAGGTGGTGGCAACTCATCGCGGAACATTCGATATGCCAACCCGGACGACCACGGCCCCACGGCGAATCCCAGTATGGCTCACCCGGCTTGGCAGCCTTCCACAACACGAAATCGAGCGGATCACGCTTGAATTCATCCACCGCCACCCGCTCGCCGGCACGCAGGTCTTCCAGCGATTTACCGGAGAGTTTGCCGTAGCCTGGGAATTCGCGCACGGCGTAATAGACATCGCCATTGGCGGCAGGATAAGCGCGGCCATTGGCGATCAGCTTGCCGATCAGTTCGTGCATGCCGTGGATATGCTCAGTCGCGCGCGGCTCGAAAGTGGGCGGCAACAGATTCAGCGCTGCACAATCTTCATGCATGAAGCGGATGGTGCGCACAGTAAGCGCATCGATCGGCTCGCCATTTTCAGCAGCGCGCTTGATGATCTTGTCATCGATGTCAGTGATATTGCGCACGAAGGTCACATCGTAACCGGACGCCTTGAACCAGCGGTAAACCACATCGAACGAGCTCAGCATGCGGGCATGGCCAACGTGGCACAGGTCGTAGACTGTCATGCCGCACACATACATGCGCACCTTGCCGGCTTCGATGGGACGGAATTCCTGTTTTTCACGGGCGAGCGTGTTGTAGACGGTAAGCATGGTCTGGTAGGCAAAAGGTAAAGAGAGAGATTGTACCAAAGGCACCAAGCAGGGCACACACGCAAAAATGCTGCCAAGGCAATCGCCTACCCTACCCCACACAATCTCCGCAGGACGGACTTCAGTCCGTGAACACCAGCATTTTGCAATTTCCAGTGATGACGGGTTAAAACCCGCCCAACAGCGCAGTGGCGACGTGGTGACAAGCTCAAACATTTCAAGGCTGGATCAGTAGATCAACTTCGCATGCCATCCAAACAACGGCACAGCTCTGGCAGCGCGATTTGCACGGTATCCCAGACCACATCCAGGTTGATATCGAAGTAGCCGTGAGCAATGCGATTACGCATACCGCGCATGCTGCGCCAAGGGATCTCTGCATGATCCTGTGCAAAATCAGCATACCCATCCATCACTTTCGTTGCAGCCTCTCCGATTATGATGAGGCTCATGATAACGGCTTGCTGCGTGCGCTTATCTGCGAGGAAGTCGTCTTTGCTCAACCCGTCAACAAAATCGCATGCATTGACCGCAGCCTGATACATATGATCCAGGTAATCGGGTAGCCGATTCTCACTCATACAGGCTTGGCCTCCGCCAGAACCTTGGCACGAAACTTTGCTGGCAAATCAGCTGGAGTCAATAAATCGACGTGAACCCCAAGTAAGGACTCCAGTTCATCTTGCAGCCCCCCCAGATCGAACAATGTAGCGCCTGGCAAAGCATCGACAAGCAAATCCAGATCACTGCCATCCTGATCGGTGCCATACAGTGTTGATCCAAAAATGCGTGGATTTGCGGCATGAAAACGACTGGTAGCCTCAAGCACTACCTTTCGGTTCATTTCGAGCGCAACAGA
The DNA here is from genome assembly GCF_055810895.1 of Formivibrio sp. oc-25. NCBI lineage: Bacteria > Pseudomonadati > Pseudomonadota > Betaproteobacteria > Neisseriales > Chitinibacteraceae > Formivibrio > Formivibrio sp. oc-25. The sequence continues at coordinate 32,316 of NZ_JBVVOL010000016.1, forward strand.
TGGTCGCATGAAGTGCCCCCTTTGAAACCAGACTTGGTCTGATAGTAAGCAGCCAAAATTTGAAATTCAAGGTGCGTGTCGCAGAGCGCAACGAACAACGCGAATAGATCAATATCTCCGCCGTAGGACGGACTTCAGTCCGTCAGCACCAGCATTTTGCGATTTCCAGTGATGACGGGTTAAAACCTGTCCTACGGCGCGAAGGCAAATCCGGCCACGGAAATTCAAATCTTTCTATCCAGAAATGGCCCCCTCTGTCGTCATACCGGCGAAGGCCGGTATTCAGCAACAAAGCTACGTCGAACCTCAGGGAATTCAAACACTACAAGGCCGGATCAATCATTGATTTGCGCCGTCAGATATTCTTTGATTGCAGCTGCTGTTCGCCCCAGCATCGGTACCACTTCATGTGCCATATGCAGCGCCTGCAGAAAATCTGAAGCAGAGGTCTGGCATTCATACACCATGCTATTACGTAAATTGCGGGCGGCCAAGCACTCACGGGCAGACCAAAGCACCCCCAACTTTTCTGCTCGGTTAAGGTTATCAAGTGCGCTACCCGTTTTTTCCGCCAAGGCGCGAAGCATGGCCGGGATCAATTTATCGCCAATATTGTCTTGCAGGCGTACAAAGCGGGATACAAATGCCTCAAGTGTTTCAGAAGCCGCATCATCTTGCAGATTGCTCAGCCAGCATTGATCAATCTTGTTAGCGAACAAGCGGGCATTCCCCAAACCAACCGCCCCATGCGAATCCATGATCAATACGGCAAATCACCTCACCGGCAAGCCAAACGCATACCCCAGCGAAATATCATAAACCGTACTGTTCAGGCCGCTCTTCAAGGCCTTGACCTTGCCTACGCCTGCACGCAGATTCCAGCCCTTGCCAATTTCCTGCTTGAGGTAAACCATGGGCTGCACGATGGCGCCGCCGTTGGTATACACCCCGCCGCCGCCCGATGCGCCGATCATCATTTCCGCACCGCCAGAAAGCCCGAACGACGTTTTCGGCGTTTTCCAGCCAGCGCCGAACAAGCCCACCGAATAACCGCCCGCTTTGCCTGCCATGGCGCTATGTGCCTGGCCGGAAAGGTAAATACCGTAACCCAGATCCCGATCCATCTTGAAGCCGATGGTATCCAGATCCCGCTTGGAACCATCGCGCCGAATCGCCGCAGCATAACGCTGCACAGCGCCGGACCACTCCCAGCCCTGAATGGTGCTGGTGGCATCCAGATTATTCTGGAAAGCCGGCCTATCTAGAACCAGGCCCACGCCTACCAAACCATAATTGGCCTTGAATTCGCCATCCAGCATGCGGGCATGGCCGGCTTCGGCCATCAGATACACATTGCGGGTAAGCGATAAAGTGCCATACAGCGCCGCCTTGGCCAGAGCGCCCCCGCCAGCATTGATATTGCCGCCACCGCCCATACCAAAACTGCCGCGCATCCCGGCATGCACACGGCCGCCGAACAGCGGAACCTCCTTGCCCAAAGTGCCCAGCACTTCGGCATAACCATCTGCACCGCCCTTGCCAGCCCCGGCCGCCTGCACCCCCCAGACCCAGCCATCTTTCAGGAACTGTTCGGCATGGAAACCGGCAAAACCGACGGTTGCAGTGGTAGGCGTACCGGTATTATCCAGCGTGCCGGTTGATGGCTTATACGCACCCACCTGCACCCCGATCTTGTCGAAGCCCATGCCGCCACGCTGGCGGAAAGGAATGGTCTGGCCGTTTTGATCAGCCGAGGCATGGATGAAATCGGTATCCATCGAAATCACCGCCCCGATCTGGTTGCTTTTGATCGAGCCATTGGGAAAGCGCACTGACGAGGCGGAAATACCGGCCCTCACCGAACCAAAATCCCACAGCAAATCGATATGCGGACGCAGCATCAAACCACCGCCCACGGAAGCAGCCGCGCCACCGCCCCCACCTCCAACATAAAAACCTGTTTCGACACCCAGCTGATCAGTCAGCGGAATCCGGTAAGCCGCTTCAAATCCACCGGTAAAAAAACCGCCGCGCTGTCCGGTCATCGCCCCGTAGGCGGCAGGGCCTACATAGAAATTGGGCAAAGCTTCCAGCAGGTACGTGCCCCCAACCATACCCATCTTCTCATTGCCGGGGAGCTTGATCTCTTCGAAACCCAGGCGGAAAGAGGCTGGGCGGGTGTTTAGCATCAATGGATCATCCGATGCATGGATTACCCCTGAAACAGTCAAAAAACCCAACACGAGAACTGAGCGCATGAAAATCCTTGATTTCTGAAAATCAGAAAGGTGGCCTGTGCCACCCTATCGATCACCATCTAACAAATTTACTTTCTTTTGGAAGATATCCACCATGCAAAAACAGGGGGGCGCTTACGCACCAAAAGACGCGGCGCATGAAATCGAACAAGAGCCCTGTAAAGCAATATATAAATCACTGCAAAACCCACAGTGCATACTTGCAAAAGAATCTGGTTTTCCCAAAACAGCAGAGCAGGAATTATAGACAGCGAGCACAGCAACCACATATAGGGTGCAGTCATGGAATTGCGCATTGTTTTTTCATCGGCACATCTACTGCCCACAGCCCACCGCACCAAGCGCATATATACCATCTGGTGCATGTGAACAGCATCCGGCAAGCCTGGCGATGATTTGCGAACAACCATACGCCGATAAATAGTAAAAAGAGTTTCAAATACAGGATAAAAAACCAACAGCAACGGGAGCCAGGTACTAACCTGTGGATTACGCACAAGCAACAGGACTGAAAGCTCCCCAATCATAAATCCAATCAGATAGGCACCACCATCACCCAAAAATATAGATCCACGCGGATAGTTCCAGACAAAGAAACCAAGAATACTGCCAAGCATGGCAAGCGATACCGACCAGATCAGGTCATCACCCACCTGATATCCAACATAAGCCAAGGCGGCAAATATCATTGCAGAGACCATGCTTGCCAAGCCATTGTAACCATCAATCAAATTGATAGAGTTCGCAACACCTGCCACAGCAAAACATGTAAAAACAAAGCTGATTGGAGCAAAAGCCATGACTATATCAAGCAGAGGCGTATCAACATCTCGCAAACCTGCCTTCAAAAACCAGAACCCCAAAGCAGCAGAGAGCGCGGTGAATGCCAATCGATGCATAACACCGACTCTCTTTGTCAAATCCTCAACCAGACCACCAGCGAAAGCTGGTATCGCGCACAAAATAATAATACTGGCAGCAGTGTAAATATGCTTTGGTAAGTAAAATGATGTAAAAACTACTGTTATGAAAAGCCCCAGCATTAATGAAACGCCACCCACACGTGGAGTAGGACGGCTGTGGAATTTTTGCACACCACTCATATCATGATCGGCGGTAAAGCGCGCATGTATATGATTAAAACGAACAACAAGCAGTGTAACCAACCAAGAAACAAGGAATCCTACAAATAGGTAGCTCATGGAGTGATCCAATTATTAGTTAGCAAGTCTCTTTGACTCGCTTTAGCAGACCAGTGAAAAACCACGCATCACCCATCTCATGTTGACTATCTCCATACCTTTTCGCCAGTATGTTAATAAAAAAAATGGTGTGATAAGGCTTAAACCAACCTTGTCACACACTCTGTCGATACCAGAAATAAATTTCTAGCCGTAGTAATTTCTATACCAATCCACAAAGCGGTTTACGCCCTCTTGTACTGCAACCTGAGGACGATAACCGGTAGCCGCAAAAAAATCTTCCGTTTCCGCCCAAGTGGCATGAACATCCCCAGGCTGCATCGGCAGCATATTCTTGATCGCCGGACGACCAAGCGCATTTTCCAGTGCATCAATAAAATCAAGCAACATAACCGGTTGGCCATTACCGATATTGTAAACGCGATACGGCGCAGAACTGGTAGCCGGTGTTCCCTGCTCGACACGCCAGTTAGGGTTAACCTTCGGAATGACATCACTGATCCGCAGAATACCTTCAACGACATCATCAATGTAAGTAAAGTCTCGACTTAATTGTCCATTGTTATACACATCGATCGGTTTACCATCGAGAATAGCCTTAGTAAATTTGAAGAGCGCCATATCTGGGCGCCCCCAAGGTCCGTATACAGTAAAAAAACGCAATCCAGTCGATGGTATACCATATAGATGAGAATAGGTATGACTCATCAACTCATTGGCTTTTTTTGTGGATGCGTAAAGTGAAACTGGGTGATCTACACTATCTGAAGTAGAAAATGGCAGGCTAGCATTTAATCCATAAACTGAACTTGATGAGGCATAGACAATATGTTCGATACTATGATTACGACACACCTCTAATATATTAAGGTGACCAATCAGATTACTATCAGCATAGGCCATTGGATTATCGAGCGAATAACGCACTCCTGCTTGAGCAGCCAAATGAACAACACGTTTAAATTCCATACTGGAGAACAGATCCGCTATCCCAGCACGATCAGTTAAATCAATTTTTTCAAAGCGAAATCTGTTATGAGCAAGCAGTTGCGATAGTCGATCAAGCTTCAAGGACGTCGCATAGTAGTCATTAAGATTATCGATACCAACAACATCATGGCCAAGCGCCAAAAGTCGGTTACATAGGTGAAAACCAATGAAACCTGCAGCGCCAGTGACAAAATATCGCATCAAATCACCTAATCAATTTTGAATATTGCTCAAGAACAATTCGTTCATCAAAGTATTTTTCAACATATTTCCTACTGGAAATACCCATAGCAATGCGTTCTTCCCGTGATAGATTAATCATTTTAATCATAGCCATGACTAAGGCACTAACACTACGCGGCTCTACCAAAAAACCATTAACGCCATCAAGCACCACCTCCTTACAGCCAACCGAATTCGTTGTAATAAGAGGCAAACCACAGCTACCCGCCTCAAGTAAAGATCGTGGAACTCCTTCACGATAATAACTAGGCAAAACAAAACACTGTACCGAATTCAATACCTCAATCACATTATCTGTCACGCCCAAATACTCTATAACGCCATCATTTATAGCAGATTGAAAGTTCACTTCAGATATTTCAGCTGAAGTAGCTTCATACTTACCTAAAACCTTAAAGCTGACATTAGAGAACTGAGCGCCAACAATCTTAGCAGCCGCCACAAACTCAGCAATTCCTTTTTCCAGTAACAATCTAGAAGAAAAAAGAAAAGTAAATTTTTCAAACATAGGCTCACTGCTAGCACTTGCATTAAGAGGCAAAAAACGGCTTAAATCAACACCAGAACCAGGCAAAATAGATGTCAAACTTGGATTGACAATTCTTGAATTGATAAATAAATCGCGATCATCTCTATTTTGAAAGAAAACATGATAGCTTTTGCACAAGGCAGCCCTATACATCAACACAATCAGATACTTCAGCACAAATCCACTCGTGAATGCCCTTCCCAATCCAGCAATATTATTAATAACCTTGGCACCAAACAATGAAGCAATAAAACCTCCATAAATGTTAGGCTTGGCGGTATAACCTAGATAATAATCAGGCCTCAAACTTCGCATCAGGGAATAGTAAGCAGCCAATGCCCTTACATCTTCGACCAAATTAATTGAACTGGACGCCATTGGAATGCAACGAACATCAAAACCTAAATCTCGCAACCTTTCCGCATAAGCATCACGGGGAGCAACTATAACAACCGAATGATCAACCATTAACAATTTAATCAACGGTAGACGAAAATTATAAATACTCCAACAAGTATTTGATGAAAATACAATGCAACTCATCTTGACACCACACTATTATGCTTTTTCTGAAAGCCAAGCATTGAAAATATAAAAAATATAACAACAACAAAAGGATAATAACCTTCTCTATATCTTATAGCACTACCATAATTCATAACACCAAACGGGTATGTTGAAAACAATAAAATAAAATTAGAGAAAAAAACAATAGATATATAGGAAAGACGCATACGACCAGATCTAATCACTGATACTAAAAACCTAAACATAAGAGAAAACAAGCCAATAAAAATTATCAAAGACTCGACAAAAACCACAAAAACAACTGTAGATCGAGATGCCTCTGAAAATGTAGGCCCCCAAAAAGACAGGAACATACCTAAAGGTGCTTTCAGATACCAATCAGCAGGATGAACCCAAAACTCTTCGCGAGCAGCACCTGCATCTAAATCAAAGCCTCTTATTACACGAAAAACAGTTTCCCCGATTAAATCATTTAGCAAATACAAAGCTGCAAATGCAAACATAAAACCAGTAGCAGTTATTAACCAGAAACTACCCCTCCCCCCTCTCCTGCAGCCAAAAAACCATGCTGAGAAAAAAGCAACAAACACGGCAGGAAGATAATATGACTTAAAAACAAGAATAATATATAAAGAAACAACCACAAGAAAATTAGACAGCAAGACAGATGAAAAATACAGTCTAACCACTTGAGAAGCAATAACAGCCATTGCACCAGAAACAAATACCTCTTTCGATGGAACGCTTGTCCATATCAAATAACTCGGCATTGAAAAAAAAGAAAGAAAAGCCAAAAATCTCTTATTTGACAATGGAAGGCCATACATAGCCCTAAAAAAAAATATAAAGTTTATCGTAGAAAAACAAATGTACGCAGGCAACCCGCCAAACAGCCCGAGCAAGCCACCGACAAAATCCATAAATGAAGTAGAGTCAAAAAAAACATCAATAGAAAAAAACAACCCAGCATTAACATATCGATCAGCATCACCAATCTTAGTAAAAGATGAAAAAACAAAAAAAGCAAACAACGAGAAAATAATTTTCAGCACATAGTAATAAAATAAACACCTTTTCTGAAAAATATTTTCCTTAACCACTTTTCTTCACCCAAGAAAAAACAAATTTACGTTCACGAGTAAAAAAATAAACAATACTCGACAACAATCTAAGATTGGCATGAGCCATTAATTTTTTACCAATTATAAAATAAAAAACAACGTAAAAAAATTCAATTAACAAACCAAAAGCAAAAAAACCCAGAAAAACAGAAATCCCAAACAGAAGATGTGCGATAAAAGTAATAAAAAAATGAATCTGATTCCGTACAGCCGCCTTCCATGCACCATCAAGCATCGCACCAAACAGATACATCGCATAGAAGTAACCGGTTCCGCGATACTTTAAATACGAACTCAAAACAGTACCTATTTTCTTCGATTTTATATTATTGTGAATAATAAATGGAATATCCACCGAAACGATATAATATTTATTCTTCATCAGCATAGCAAGAAGACGCTGCTCTTCCCACATTATTTGTTTGGGACAGAAACCACCCGATTGAATCAGAGCATCTCGTCGCACCAACACAGCCCCCCCCATATGATTTATTTTTCTCACCCCATGGAATGAATAGAAATTTTCAGATAAAACATATGGTGTACCATTATGAGGATAAATAATCTCTTTTCTTTTACCTACCACACCCACAATATCATCGACAAACAAATTTTTCTCATCAAAAGAACACAAAAATTTCTCATCCAGCTCCATGTCTCCATCAAGAAAAAATAAGTAATCAAATTTTGAATTTATTTCCCCAACTTTTCTAGCCGCTGCAGCACTACGGTCACCCGTTAACACATAAACAGATATATCGAAACCACTAAAATTTTCAGCTATATTTATACTGTCATCAGTCGAACCACTATCTACATATATAACTTCATACTCAAAATTATTTTTTACGTAATTAAAATTATTTGCTGCAGATTCTATCGATGAAAAACATTTCCGCAGAAATCTCTCTTCATTAAGACCAATAACAATAAAACTAATATTCATTAACTCACCAAATACTCGCAATCACGATTAAAATTCAAATTGCGAAAACAGTTCATGGATCGAATATGATATTGATCACTTGGCAAAACAAAATATGACAATCCCGACATGCCAATTGAAATACAATCAACCACCAAGTCCACAGAAATTTTATCATCACTGAGACGACAAGCATCTGAGTTTAAAATCAAATCATTGAAATCCTTACACTTACGGTGATATTCAACCAAATCAAACCTCACCCCTGCCAAATACGCCACAATCCCACCATGCAATCTCGTCGTCAAGTAATAATCGACCGATGAAATGGCATCCATCGTCGCATACGGATTGACATGAGTTATCAATTCACAATCAACATCAAGAGAAAGCAACCTTTCGTATGCAAAATTACTTATAAATTCATCCCCAATCAATTCATTGGAATTCAAGCAGATTATTTTAACCTTAACATCCTTATGCGCGGAGCAATATTTCAAAACACCTTCGATCAGACAATCACAGCGTTTTGAATCGCACACCTCACCCATTTGATGGTATCTCTCATAAAAACAAAGAGACAAACCAATTACTTTCGGCGTGCCTCCATGCTTTTTTTTATTATTTTCCGCAATAAGTGGGTACAGAACACCCACCAAATCAAAATTGTTAACTGGAATATTTTTACATCCTATTTTCTTACACTCTGAAATCGACTCCTCATCGCGCACAGATAAATATTCCAACTGATCAATAAATTTTTTATAAAATATTAAATCGCACTTTCTTTTAAAAGGGCCAACAGATACACCTATAGCACAAATCTTTACCAGATTAATTCTGGCCAAAATATACTGCAACCTTCTCATCAATACAGACGTATTCGAAGAAAGAACCGAACCTCCGGCCAGTATTATATAATCATAGAGTATTGCACCCTTTATCAAAAAAAAGGCTCTAACCAGCTTAGAGAAAAAACCATCCCCAGAATACAAAGAAGACAAAAAATTCGGAACCAAGAAATTCGCCTCAACGCCATCAATTCTTGCCGAAAGAATTCCAATAGTAACATCTCGCCCTTCAAGCCCATGAATTGCAGCGATTGGAAATAAATCATCACCAAAATTCTTGAATCCGTAATAGCCAGTAAACAATACCTTCAAAGCAATCACCCCAATGATCTTATTACCCTGGAAGGATTGCCTGCAACAACACAATCCATTTCTACACTATCAGTTACGACGCTCCCAGCCCCAATTATTGAGTTGTCCCCAATAACAACACCTTTTAATATAGTCACTCCATCGCCAATAAAAACATTATTTCCGATAAATACATCAGAGCCTTTGGCATTTTTGGATGAACGATCTTTTTTTTGTGTTGTATGAAAGTCACTACTAAATATTCTAACATTCGAACCTATAAGGCAGCCCTCTCCAATAAAAATCTTTTCTTTGTTGGAAATAATAGAAATAGAGTTGTTGATAACCGTGTCTTTCAAAATGACAATCTCCGCCATATCGCATCTCGCCTCAATATACCCATAAGATGACAAGTATGCAGGTGACTGCCTTACGCCTATGACAACAGAACGATCAATTTTTACAAGACCTTTCCCGCCAACGATGACAGGTTGTTTTGATCGAAACCCCTTTTTTTGCAAAGAAATAATAAAAAATAAAAATCGCCTCAAAGCCTGATATGACTCAGAAAAAATAATGCCCCATATGTATATAATTCGTCTACTTGATAACAACACGAATTAGACCTCTTAAATCATAAAGAATGTGATAGGATCGAAGAATAATTTTATCCAATAAGGACAAATTATCAGCCGAGCAAATTAAATAATTTCGACATTTTTCATTATATACTCTGCGTTCAAAAAAACTCTGAAGCGTCATAAATGTATTAGTAATATTTGAAGAATGTCTACGATAATACGACTCAACCTCTTGAACAAAACTCACTCTACCAAGCCTAGAAATCTTAGAGTAAATGAGCCACTCACCAAATATCCTAAATTGCTCATCCCAGCCACCAACAGCATTGAAAGCATATTTTCTAAAGCACAAGCCACAACTTTGAAACACATTACGTTTCAACATTTCGAAATGAATTTTCTCCGTATTGCTTTTTAGTAAATGACCAGACACAAACACATCACCAATTTTTCCACTACCATCTATCAATCTTGCTGCACAATGTGCCAAGACAACATTCTCATCATTAAAAACTTTTTTCATCACTTGCAGATGATTAGGCGATAGCAAATCATCATGCCCTAAGCACAAAATAAGCTCACCAATCGCTAGCGAAACACCATAATTTACAGTTCTCGAAAGTCCAATATTAATATTATTTCTATACACTCTAACGCGATCATTATTTTCATATAATTTCAAAATTTCGTACGTATCATCTGTAGAGGCATCATCTATCACAATCACCTCAAAATCATGCAGTGACTGATTGAGAACTGAATCAATGGTCTCACAGATATAGCGTCGCCCATTGTATGTAGGAATCACAACAGAAAACATTTATGACTCCATTTTATTTCGTAGTATTGCGAATTTTTTAAAAAAAACAACAACAAATCCAAGGTATATAATTTGATTAACCATATACCCCATTGTCACGCCGGTTACATTTACCACTTTGACAAAAATAGACACCAGTAGCACATACAAAATCGCAAAGAAAATCTGAGTACCCACAAACCAGACAGTTGCACCACGAGCAATCATTGGGTACGCAACCAGCCACCCTGCAACTTTAAAAAAATCACCAATCAACTGATATAAAAACAGATCTTGAGCAGCAATAAATGCATCTGAAAACAACAACCTCAGCAAGAACTCCCTTAAAATATAAATACCAACTCCCATTGAGGCAACAAAAGGTAAAATAAACTTAGCGGTATTTATTATTTCACTTTTAATTTCAAGTAAAGTTATACATGATGACAACCTAGGGAGATAGTAAGTACTCAACGCCAATGTTATAATGGACAAATATGCATCAGATAATTTAAAAACGGCTTGCCAGTAACCTGCAACATTCCAATTAAAATTCTCCACCAAAATACCTCTAATCACCAACATTGCAACTGGCACCGTGAACGCACTAGTCAAGGCCATCAATGCATAGCACCCAACATCGCGATAGTATTTTTTCTCAACAGCTCCAAACCAATAACTTATTTTCACCCACGGCTGAGTAGTCGACAACGCAATCAGCACCAAACCAATTAATCCATATTGGATTGAGGCAGCAATAAGAGCTCCATCAACGTGCATATTGACAATTAAAGCTATCATTAAGGAGCTGGAAATTACCACTGCAATCATCCCCAAAACTATATATCTACGATATTGCTGCTGCCCGTTAACAACTGAGTTTATCAGCGTCCCAACGGCGGTTAACGGCAACATAAAAACCGTTAATTCAATTAACCAATAATACGCACCCGTTCCAAACAACCATTGAGATATGACACTTGAAAATAAAACCCCCAAAGGTATTAAAACCAGAGAAACCACTAAAAAACAATGCAAGCTCGCTTTCCACCAAGGCGAACATGCATCATATCCATTATGAATATTTTGTGCTGTATATCGTACGATACCTGAGCCGACAGGAGCATTAACCAGACCATTCAAAGTACCAACGATATTTTGAACTTGTCCTAACATTGCTATTCCACTCGGCCCCGTATACACTGCAACAACCTTAGATACTAAAAATCCCGCAGCCATTCTTAATAAAGCCAGAAAAGCAGTAAAAGTCGCAACCTTTGCCAATCGCCTCATGGCTTAAATCCGTTTACTTTACATACAATGCGCATTACATCCGCATCGGACATTGTCGGATCCAATGGCAACGATAAAACTTTATTATGAATAGACTCGCACACCGGGAGTGATTTCTTATGCCACCGAGAAAATGCCTTCTGCTTATGAGGTGGGATCGGATAATGAATGAGGGTCTGGATTCCATTTTCACTTAAATATGATTGCAACTGTTCGCGATGCAATGCTTGAACCACAAATAAGTGCCAAACATGGGATTCCGATTCTTTAAAAATAGGTGTCTGAATTAGAGGATTAGAAATTCCTGAAATATAACTTATCGCAATATCACGCCGTCTAGAATTATCGCTATCAAGATAAGGTAATTTAACCCGTAGTATTGCAGCCTGAAGCTCATCTAAACGACTATTGACACCTTGGTATATATTTTCATATTTTTTATGCGAGCCATAGTTACGCAGCGCCTTTAATGTTTGAGCTAATTCATCATTGTTAGTGGTAATAGCTCCTGCATCACCCAATGCACCTAAGTTTTTTCCCGGATAGAAACTAAATCCTGCAGCATCCCCCCAACTTCCGGCTCGACGACCCTCAAGTTTCGCACCATGTGATTGGGCGCAATCCTCAAGAACTAACAAATCATGGTTGCGTGCAATAGCCATTAACTCCGGCATAGGTGAAATTTGCCCATACAGATGCACAGGCAAAATGGCCCTAGTTCTTGGAGTAATAGATGATTTGACAATTACAGGGTCGAGATTGTAAGTTGATGCATCCGGCTCAACCAGCACCGGAATTAAATCGTTCGCCGTGATTGCCAGAATTGAGGCAATATAGGTATTAGCCTGAACTATTACTTCATCACCAGCCTGTAATTTACCAAGCTCCATCCATGCTTTCAGAACTAGAGTCAAAGCATCCATGCCATTTGCTACGCCAATGGCATGTTTAGTTCCGCAATAAGATGCGAACTCCGCCTCAAAAGCATCCAGTTCTCTTCCCATGATATACCAGCCAGAATGCAACACTCGAGAAAAGGCTTCTTTTAATTCATTAGCGTGCCGTTCATTTATTGATTTCAAATTTAAAAATGGAATCATATTACTTCTCCATATATTTAATAATTTGTGCGGGGTTGCCGACAACCACAGCATAGGGCGGCACATCTTTAGTTACCACACTTCCCGCACCAATCATGCAATTCTCCCCCAAAGTCACGCCAGGAAGAATAGTTGCATTTGCACCGATCGATGCACCGTATTTAATTATTGTTTTAAGATACTTATCTGGATAAACTTTAGATCTAGGAGTTTTATCATTTGAAAATACAACAGAAGGACCGATGAATACATTATCCTCAATTGTTATACCATCCCAAATATACACACCAGACTTGATTGTTACATTATTACCAATAACAACCTCATTTTCAATCAACGAATGAGCGCATACATTAACATTCTCGCCAATTCTAGCACCAGCCAGAATCACTGAAAACTGCCAGACCTTAGAACCTTGACCAATCTGTGATGATTGAACATCACTTAGTGGATGGATAAACATATGTCATCAAGCCCCATTCACGTGGGAAATGAACTCTTGATAGTTTCGGATATAGTCACTCTCATCATAAAAATCATCTGCCAAAACCATTAAAATGCAGTCTTCTGAAAATTCATACATCTCATGCCAAAGCAGAGGTGGCAACAATATGGCTTCTAACGGATTATTCATGAAAATTTGCCGTTGCTCTTTCCCATCATCCAAATGAAACCAGCATGAACCTTTTATCACAACCGCAAGTTGTTGCAACTTTTTATGAGTGTGGCAGCCGCGCCTCACTCCATTGCATGTATCAAACATATAGTAGACACGCTTAATCGAGAATGGAATATTTTTACTTTCTTCCATTACTACGAGAGAACCACGACCATCACCATGGCGCTGTAAATTAATCAGATTGACATCCATTATTATTTAGCCTATAGAAATAAAAAATTTATATTTAAAAATATCCAACCCACCCCTACGGAAGAATATTTTAATGAAGCAATACCACTAATTTACTCGATATTTTAAAAAACAAAAACTACAAATACACCAATTCCAATATTTTTAATTCGCGCAAGTCATTAATCGCCTTGCGACTCTTAAGCCAACCAAAGTCTTACAGACTCCCCACACTATTATCTGCTCATATTCATATTTATTTTGCACAGTGTATCGTCTATTACTTCGCGAATTCAAAAAGCAAGTGCAACTGACAATAGGTAAGTCAATTCAGTGACTTACCGATAAATACTTGGGCTGGCGTTTCCCAGCCCAACTGCTTTCTCGGTCGATTATTGAGCTTTCTTTCGACCTAGGCAATCTCTGCATCTGTGACCTGGGTGAAAGCCGTACTCTTTTTCGGGAAGTATTGCCGCACCAATCCATTCAGGTTTTCGTTGCTGCCGCGCTGCCAGGAACTGTACGGATCAGCAAAGTAGCAATCCGCTTTCAGCGCTTTAGCAATCTTTTCGTGTCCGGCGAATTCCTTGCCGTTGTCGAAGGTAATCGTCAACACCATTTCCTTGAACGGGCGCAGTGCCTTCTTGATCGCCTGCGTGACGCCCGCCGCCTCTTTGCTGGGCACCCGAATCAGCTTGGCATAACCGGTCTTGCGTTCTACCAGACTGACTACGGCTCCCTGATGATTTGTACCGATAATCGTGTCAGCCCCCCAATCACCCACCCGACAGCGTGCTTCGACTTCCTTCGGACGCTCGCTGATTGAGCGCCGGTTCACGATCTGTCCGCGCCGTTCCGGTTTGCCGTAACGCTTCTTGTGCTGCCTCTGGCAACGCAGGTGCCGGTAAACCCTACCGCCTTCCTGTTTGTCGCGCAGAATGCGTTGGTACAGCCATTCGTGGCTGACCGCATAATCGCTATTCCCATAGAAGCCACTGATCTGCTCAGGACTCCAGCCCTCTGCCAGCAACGGTACTGCAACTTCGTCAAAGACCAAATGCCAGCACTGACGCTCGCGCCCTTTCTCGACCAGTCGTTGTCGGTAGCTCCGATGTGCCTGCGCCGCCCGATAAACTCGCTGACTATTATTGCGAGCCAGTTCACGACTGATCGTGCTTTTGCTACGACCCAATTGTCGGGCGATTTCTGCCGGCGATTTCATCGCCCGCAACAACGCTTCTATCTGGTATCTTTCGCTTTGGTGAGATGACGGTATCCCATTCCCATGCTCCTGACTTGCCGGTCAAAAGGCCGGGGAATTTACCTCATCTCACCCCATTTCTTCGACCAGCTCACAGTCGCACCTCCTCCCTGAATCCGCCCTTCTTAAATAGATTTCTCACCCAGAATCATCTCGGACCAGACAACCAAATCTTAACTGTTGCCTAAAGAAACCCAATACCACAAATACCCAGATCAGAAACCTGCAATCTTTAATTTATCCATTGCATCGACCATTATATTTTCGGGCATTAGTAACAATCCCCCGGCAAAGCCGGGGGGCCTTCATAATGTGAGCCGCTCAAAGCGGCTGGCGAGGTCGCTAACGCGGCCCCGACTCTTCCGCCGCCACAGGCGGCCATTCCTCAATACAGATTGAGTTGATCCAACCGCTCATCTTCCTTTTCCTGATCACGGATATAACAACGGATCACCTCTTCATCACGGCCAACTGTAGAGACAAAATAGCCGCGTACCCAAAAATGTTGCCCCACAAAATTTCGTCGGCGCTCTCCATATACCCGCGCAAGATGGATCGCACTCTTGCCCTTGATATATCCAACCACCTGCGACACCGCATATTTCGGCGGTATCGCAATCAGTATGTGCACATGGTCAGACATCAAACGCCCTTCCAGTATTCGGCTCTCTTTCTGATGTGCCAATCGGCGAAACATTTCGCCAAGATGCGGGCGTAGCATCTCGTACAGCGATTTCCTCCGGCATTTCGGGATGAATACCACATGGTATTCATCCCGAAATGCTGTGACTTAGGCTCTCAAATTCGTCCATCGGGTTACTCCTTCCGAGTGTGTTTGGCGACTCACTACCGGAGTTCCCTGGATGGACGTCCGTAAAAGTCAAACTTTTACTGCCTCCCCGGTAAGGCCGGAGGATTTCCCGATTGGTTTAAGGGCATGCACAAGGAAAACTTAACAGAAAGACTGACTGATCAATATGTGGTGTCTTTCATCCCCAGCTTAAAAATCAATCGCTACCATACAAATCACGTGTAAATAGTTTCTCTGCCACATCAATCAATGCTGATGTCATGCGATTAGCAATTATCACATCCGCTCGCCGCTTAAAATCAGCCAGATCATTCACAACGGGAGATCTGAAAAATTCTGCCTCTTTGAGTTCGGGCTCATACACTATCACCTCAATACCCTTGGCTTTTATGCGCTTCATGATGCCCTGAATGCTGCTGGCACGGAAATTATCGCTGCCTGCCTTCATGATCAGGCGATAAATACCTACCACACAAGGATTGCGACGAATGATTTCTTCAGCGATGAAATCTTTGCGCGTTGTATTGGATTCCACAATCGCACGAATCAGGTTCTGCGGCACATCCCGATAATTAGCAAGCAATTGTTTGGTATCCTTGGGCAGACAGTAGCCGCCATAACCAAACGATGGATTGTTGTAATGGTTGCCAATACGGGGGTCCAGGCACACGCCATCAATGATCTGGCGGCTATCGAGGTCGTGCGCCGCTGCGTAGCTATCCAGCTCGTTAAAGTAAGCCACACGCATGGCAAGATAGGTGTTGGCGAATAACTTGATCGCTTCGGCCTCAGTGCTATCGGTATACAGAACCGGAATATCCTGTTTGATGGCCCCTTGTTGCAGAAGGCCGGCAAATACTTGCGCGCGATCAGACCGCTCCCCTACAACAATACGGCTGGGGTGTAAATTATCGTAAAGCGCTTTGCCTTCCCGCAAAAATTCGGGTGAAAATACGATGTTGTCACACTCCAACTCTTCGCTGATCTTGGCTGTGTAACCAACCGGCACGGTGGATTTGATAACCATCACCGCATTCGGGTTGACCGCCATCACATCCTTGATAACAGCTTCTACCGAACCAGTATTGAAATAATTGGTTTGCGGATCGTAATCGGTAGGTGTAGCAATAATCACGAATTCAGCATCTGCAAATGCTTCCTGCTTGCATAGCGTAGCGCGCAGATTGATGGATTTGTGTTGGAGGTAATGCTGGATATCTGCATCCTCGATAGGAGATTGCCGGTTATTCAGCATCGATACTTTTTCCGGCACAATATCCAATGCAACTACTTCATGATACTGGGCCAGCAAAATGGCGTTGGATAAGCCTACGTAACCTGTGCCGGCAATGGCAATCTTCATTTATTACTCCATCACTACTATTCAAAAACCACTCAATTCTCTGCGCTGTAAAATCCAGAACAATATCGCCATTTCCTTCTTCCGCATGCGGTCTGCGACTTCAAAGTCGAGGACTAGGCAGACAACCAGCGCTGTCACTGGATTCCGGCCTTCGCCGGAATGACGATGTATTAAAACTTCAACGTGCCTGATCAATAGCGCCGCAGGACGGACTTCAGTCCGTCGACAGCAATATTGCAATCATCGCATCAGATCGGTTGAAACCCGTCCTACGTGTAGCAAAAAATGCTGCTCTCCCTCTCCCGCATTCGGGGGAGGGGTCGGTTTATCGCCCTTTCCATGCTCCAACCAATGCAGCCCAGCGCTGGCTACTTTCCGGATCAGCTTTGCTTTTATTGATGGCTTCCAGCACAAAGGCGCTGATACATGCCAGGAAAAATCCGCCCATGCCGGCAATCAGAATCAGCAAGGCGCGCTTGGGCTTGGATTTCTTTTCCGGCGGGGTGGCAACATCCAGAATCTGGATATTGGCACCATCGCGGGCTTCGTCCAGCTTGGCCAGTTCGTATTGTTTACTCAGCAGTTCGAACAGGGTTTCCTGGTATTTCAGATCGCGTACTTTGCGCAGGTATTCCACGGCGATTTCGGGTGCTTTGGCACGGGAAACCAGTACATCATCTTCATTGCTACCTTTGGTGAGTGCATTCAGTTGCTGCTGCAACCCGCCCAGCTCTGCCCTCACCCTTTGATAATCCGGGTTTTGCTCGGTGGCGAAATTGCGCATGGCACTAAGTTGCACCTGGCGCGATGCAATTTGTGCGCGCAGGTTGGCCAAAGCTTCCATAGTGGCTTTGCCTTGTGCTTCCAGTTGCAATACGCCGGTTTTTTCCTGGGTTTGCTTCAAGGCGATTTCGGCATCGGCCAGCTCTTTTTTAGCCTTGTTGAGCTGGGTTTCAAAGTACTGGCGGCGTTGCCCGGCTTCGGTAACGGCCAGAGTTTTGGTCAGGTTGCGCAGCTCTTCCACATAGGCATTGGCCAGTTTTGCAGCCAGCTCGGGCGAAAAATCTTCCACAGCTATGGAAATCAGGCCATCTTTGCCGCTGGAAATATTGCTGTTGTCTGCCAGTTTTCGGCGTGTATCGGTCAGCGTTTCAGCCTCATACACTTCCTGCAGTTTGAACTTGCTGATCAGTGGGTCTGCAATGCTGCGGCTTTGCAGCATGGCCACATACAGATCATTGGGATTTTTGATACCCAGCGATGCGCCTGCCGCACCCGCCAGCCCACCCAGTTGGGATAGCATGGCCGCTGCGCTGGATTGCTGCTGTTGCGGCGGCAGGATGGTGGTTTTGGCTTCAAAGATGGGCTTGGTAATGAGGCCATAAGCCAAGGCCAGGGCGCCGAACAGCAGCGGCAGGCCAATCAGCAGGCGCTTGTGCTTGGCCAGCACAATCAGCAGATCAAGCAGGCTGATTTCGTCATCGGCTTCCTGATTATTGTTTTGCAGATCTTGAGTGTTGTTTTGCATGGTCAGTTTCTTGATGTGAAAGCTGGGCAAGGATCAGGTAGGAAAGGCAACCTTATGTAGGTTGCCTTTCGCTTGTCAGGCTATCAGTCGGTAATCGATTTAAGCGCTGCGGCACCCAAACCGAAGTTGGAGAGGATTTGCGTCCAATCCATCAGGTTTTTGGTGAAGCTGGTGCGGTCGATCTTTTCCGGAACCACGATAGTGTCGCCCGGCAGAGCGGCAGTGCTTTCAAACGAACGCCAGAAAGAATAGGCCGAATCCTGCTTGGCGCTGATCACGGAACCGTCAGCACGGATTACGTGGATGCTGCCTTCTTCAGCCTGATCAGTCGGTCCGCCAGCCAATTCCAGATAATCTTCAATCTCTTTGCCACGTTGGAAGATATAAGCGTTATTGCGGCTGAAGATGGAACCCAGCACATCCACCGTACCCGGCGTGTGCGGCACGTAGAGGCGATCGCCATCTTCCAGTTCGATGGCGGGCAGGCTCTTGGCGGCACTATCTTCTGGCCTTAGCCCCAGCACGATGCGGCCAGTGGCGCGCATGGCTTTGAGTTTTTTAGCGATTTGCTTCGACTGATCTGCAACGACTGCAGCACTGTCGGCTGTTACAGAACGGACAGCGTTGGTTGCCAAATCAACCGACTGACGATTTGCGGTTTGTTCCAACTCATCTGCATATCTTTCAAGCTCTACCTGTTGCTTCTGGCGAACCGATTCGCGGCTGAATGAAGAGCCAAACAGGTAGGCGCGCGGCGTCAAGCCACCGATTCTGGCAACCAGATCGCGCAAGGTTTCACCCGGTTGCACTTCATAGAAACCGGGCACGGCCACTTCGCCTTCCAGGCGCACAAAGCGGGTTTTCTTGCCGCTGTTGATCTGGATATCAGCCTTGCTGAAGATGTTGATGATATCGCCGGATTTCAGCTCCAGATCGTGTTCCGGATTCTTCTTAAGCGCCTCAGCCAGGTTAAAGGAAACCAGACGGGTGCTCATGTCCGACGGGTTCACCCGTTCGATCATGGCGTAATCCCAGTTGATTTCGTTGCTGTCTGATCTGATATTGCGGGCGGCCTTGGCTACGGCAGAATCTTGTTCCAGTACATCGCCAGCTTTGCCGCGCGATTTGTTTTCCCAATAATCCGGGGTTTGCAGCAGGCTCTTGTCGGTGATGAAATCACTGATCTTCATGCCCTTGTGCCAAGCCTGGCGCAGCGGTTGCGCCACATTGCCGCGCAGCGAAACCACCTGATCAACACGGGAACTCAGCTCATACAACTGGGCAACATCGCCACCACGCAAGCCAAAGCTGGCGGACTTGGCCAGCGGGATAGATTCCACCACGCGGCCCTTCTGATCAACGATGCGCTCAACCGATACATTGCCATCCAGCGCAAGCTGGCGTGCGCCACCGGCCAGATCGATCAACTCCTTGAGCGATTCCTTGCCTTTCAGTTCATAAATGGCCGGTACGCGTACACCGCCATGAATGGCCGCCAACGGGCCAACCGTGGGGATATAAATCACATCGCCGGATTGCAGTAACAGATCGGCTGATTTATCACCCTTCAGCAGCAAATCGTAAAGGTCGAATTCGCTCACTACTTTGTTGCCACGTTTGAGCTGAATGCGGCGCATGCTGCCAGCATCGCTCGGGCCGCCTGCGGCCATCACGGCATTTACCAGGGTGGAAAGTGCGCCCAGGGTGTAGCTGCCCGGGTTTTGCGCATAACCCATCACAAAAATCTGCACAGAGCGCAGCTGGCCCATGGTTACGGCCAGATCAAAATTGCGGAATACGCGGCCAATCTCTCGGGTTAGGTGTTGCTTCAGGCTGCCAAACGGCACCCCCACCACGCTGATATTGCCCACACGCGGGATGAAAATCTGGCCGGCTCGATCCACCTTGAGGGTAAGTTCGGCATCCAGCTGGCCCCAGGTACGCAATACAAACTCATCGCCCACATTCAATACATATTCCGGCCCGACCGGCATGGCCTGCATGGGAGAAAACGCATTGTTGGCTTCTGCAAACATATGCCGCCCATACACTGGCAACGGCACACCTGCGGTGCGGCACAGGTACTTCTGGAAATCGTTCAATCCGACTGGATCATTACAGGAAAGCGGCTTGCTGAATTTGGCTGGCATACCCTGCAGCGGCAAGGTTTGTGGAAACTGTGAGTACTGCTGGAAATTGGTGCTGGCCGGATCGGCAATCAACGGGGCGCGCAACTGGGGTATTGCAGTGGAATCAACCGTTTCGCCACTTGCCATCGGCGTAGCACCGGACATGTAAGGATTGGCTGCTGCAAAAACGCCCTGGGAAAAAATCAAGGCAGCAAGCCATGCTGCCCAACTCATGCGATCACCGTTCCGGATCATTGTATGTCTCTCTTGCAGTTCGAAATCTGGCTGCGCCAGCATCATCAAGTACTGATAAATCGGCGGAATCATATCATAGAAATTTTTTCTTACTGATTACGCAAGTGCTTACAAGCCGGTAATCGTTACTGTTACCGTGCACATTATTGACTAGCAATATTCAAGCCAATGCTGCCGAAATTGAGACGTAGTGTAGCGCAGGGCAAGGCCCTCTCCCCCAGCCCCTCTCCCACTTGTGGGAGAGGGGTGCCACTGGACAATCCACCAACCTTGCTCCCTCTCCCACCCGTAGGAGAAGAGGGCTGGGAAGAGGATGTTGCAAAAAAACAAAATGCCGTTCACTCACAGGAAGCGAACCGCATGCTGATCTTGCCATAAGGTAAGGCGAGGCTTGGTCAGGTCTTGGGCAACGTTACGCCTATCTGCCCTTGATATTTGCCACCACGATCGCGATAGGATGTTTCGCAAACATCGTCCGGGTCTGCTTCAAAGAACAGCACCTGTGCCACGCCTTCGTTGGCATAGATCTTGGCCGGCAGCGGCGTGGTGTTCGAGAATTCCAGCGTTACATAGCCTTCCCATTCCGGCTCGAACGGCGTGACATTCACGATAATGCCGCAGCGGGCGTAGGTGGATTTGCCCAGGCACACGGTCAGCACGTTGCGCGGGATGCGGAAGTATTCAACCGTGCGGGCCAGCGCGAAGGAGTTCGGCGGGATGATGCAGTAGCCCTTGCCGGAAACATTTACGAAGCTGTTTTCATCGAAGTTTTTCGGATCGACAATGGTGCTGTTCAGGTTGGTGAATACCTTGAATTCATCCGCGCAGCGGATGTCATAACCATAACTGGAGGTGCCATAGGATACGATGCGCTGGCCATCCACCATCTTGACCTGGCCGGGCACGAACGGATCGATCATGCTGTGCTGTTGTGCCATGCGGCGAATCCACTTGTCGCTCTTGATGCTCATCTCGTTGACACCATCTGAATCAAATCAGCGCATTCTATCCGCAGCGGCATGGGCTGGGTAGATGGTGATTTCGCCCGCTGAGAATCCGTGCGCCAATCTTGCCCGGAACGCAATCATCAACCATTATCAAATCAGGAGGTACTTATGTTCAATCCACCCTGCCCTACGCTGAAACTTCCCGCCACCAGCGGCTGCACCTTCGATACCGAGGCACTCAAGGGCCAAGCTTTCGTACTTTACTTCTACCCCAAGGACAGCACCCCCGGTTGTACCACCGAAGGCGGCGATTTCCGCGATGCCCATGCGCAGTTTCTGGCGGCCGGTTGCCAGGTGTTCGGCATTTCGCGCGATAGCATCAAATCGCATGAAAACTTCAAGGCCAAGCAGTCTTATCCGTTCGAGCTGGTATCCGATCCGGAAGAAATCGCCTGCAAGGCATTCGATGTCATCAAAACGAAAAAACTTTACGGCAAAGAAGTACTCGGCGTGGAGCGCAGCACTTTCGTGATCGACCGGACCGGCACTATCGTGCGGGAATGGCGCGGTGTGAAGGTGCCGGGCCATGTCGCGGAAGTGCTTGCTTTCGTGCAGGCACTTGAATAAACGGCGGCAACGCCGCCAGACAAGGGAGAACGCACCATGGCAGCCCGCAAACACAAAGGTTCTGGCATCACCAAGCTGTTTGTGCTCGATACCAACGTATTGATGCACGATCCCACTTCGCTCTATCGCTTCGAGGAACACGATATCTTCCTGCCGATGGTGACGCTGGAAGAGCTGGACAGCAACAAGAAGGGCATGTCTGAAGTTGCCCGCAATGCGCGCCAGGCCAGCCGTTTTATCGAAGAGCTGATCTGCGACAAGGAGCATACGCTGCATGAAGGCGTGCCCCTGATCGATGCCAGCCAGGGCCAGGCCAGCGGGCGCCTCTTCCTGCAGACAGAAGCCACAACCAGCACGCTGCCTTCGCAGCTACCGATGGGCAAGGCAGACAACCAGATTCTGGGGGTGTTGCATCACCTGCACCAGTTGCAGCCGCGCCGGCAGGTGATTCTGGTTTCCAAAGACATCAACATGCGCATCAAGGCGCGTGCCTTGGGCATGGCAGCCGAAGATTATTTCAACGACAAGGTACTGGAAGATACCGATCTGCTCTATACGGGCATGCGCGAGATCGACCAGGATTTTTGGGAGCGCAACGGCCAGGATATGAAATCCTGGCAGGAAGGTGGCCGCAGCTACTGGCGCCTGACTGGTCCAGATTGCGGTGAGCTCTATATCAACCAGTTGCTGTTCCAGAATGGCGAGCCACCGTTCATGGCTCGCGTTGTTTCGGTTCAGGGGAAAACCGCGCAACTGGAAAGCCTGAAAGATTACACCCATCATAAAAACGCCGTGTGGGGGATCATGGCGCGCAATCGTGAACAGAATTTTGCCCTCAACCTGCTGATGAACCCGGAAATAGACTTCGTTTCACTGCTGGGCCAGGCCGGTACGGGCAAGACGCTGCTTACACTGGCATCCGGGCTGATGCAGACGCTGGAATCCAAGACCTACAGTGAAATCATCATGACGCGCGTTACCGTTCCGGTAGGTGAAGACATCGGTTTTCTACCCGGCACGGAAGAGGAAAAAATGCAGCCGTGGATGGGGGCACTGGAGGATAACCTCGATGTGCTCAACCAATCCGACAATGAAGGCGGCGACTGGGGCCGCGCTGCCACACGCGATCTGATCCGCAGCCGTATCAAGGTGAAATCGCTCAACTTCATGCGCGGGCGCACTTTCCTCAACAAGCTGCTGATCATCGACGAGGCGCAGAACCTGACACCCAAGCAGATGAAAACCCTGATCACCCGCGCCGGTCCCGGCACCAAGGTGGTGTGCCTGGGCAATATCGCGCAGATCGACACCCCCTACCTGACCGAAGGTTCTTCCGGACTGACTTATGTGGTGGATCGCTTCAAGGGTTGGGCACACTCGGGCCATATCACGCTGACGCGCGGCGAGCGTTCTCGCCTGGCGGATTACGCGGCGGAAATTCTCTGATCGGGTGCCGGGCCCTCTCCCCAGCCCTCTCCTGCACGCGGGAGAGGGGGCAAACCCTGTGGTTTTGGCACACCCCCCCGTTTTCGCGAAAAATGAGTAGAACCAGCGTCTTGATCATGCTCCTCTCGCCCGCCTGGGGGAGAGGGCCTTCGATGCGCATGAGTGGTAGCATCCAGTTTCCTGCTCTATCTTCAACCGGAAATCTGGCTCATGACAGTCATCGCGGTCTTCAATCAGAAAGGTGGTGTCGGCAAAACCACGGTCACCGCCAATCTGGCCAGCGCCATCGCACAAAATGGCATCGAGCCGGTGGTGATCGACCTTGATCCGCAAGCGCATCTAACCGCGTTATGGCAGCAAAAACCCTCGCTGCAAAAGAGCATTGCCGGGTTTTATCAGGATCAATCCGGGCTGATTGATCTGGCTGTTCGGCTTCGCGGCGGCATTCATTTCATCCCGTCGCACATCGGCCTATCGCGCATCGATGTCGTACCATCGCCGCAGCAAAATCACATCCGCAAGCTTGCGCGGGCCATCGATGCGGAAATGCTCAGGCAAAGCGGCATTCCCGTGCTGATTGATTGCAATCCGGCACTGGGTATCCTGGCTTTTTCCGCACTGTTTGCCGCCGACCTGATCCTGATTCCGGTCACGGCCGAATATCTGGCGCTCAATGGCGCAAAGATGCTGTCGCAAACGCTCAAGGGCGTGGAGAAACTGGCTGGACGCAAGGAAAGGCGCTATCTGGTCAACCGCTATGTACCCGGTCGCGGTACGGTTGAGGAAGTAGCCGCGAGCCTGGCTGAACACTATCCGGGCGAGGTGCTCGCTACTCGTATCCACGAACACGAATCGCTGGTTGAAGCCATCGGCTGGGGAACCGATATTTTTTCCTATGCACCGGATTCGGATGCCAGTGCGGACTTCACTTACTTGCTGGATGAATTGCTGGAAAAATCGCTGCTGGAGTTGCCAAGGCGGTGATTTACCCGCTCGCGGGAGAGGGGGCAAAATCAGTAGTCTATCCAAACACTCCCCTCTCCCGCGTGCGGGAGAGGGGCTGGGGGAGAGGGTAGAACAACGCCCTAGGTTATTGCATCGCACCCATCAATACTCGACCGGGACAGGATCCAGACTGCGCCACAGATACCAGGTCGCCACACTACGCCATGGCCGCCAGGGTTCTGCCAGTTGCAGCATGGCCTTGCGCGCCGGGCGCTCGCCGGCATGGTAATGCGCGGCAATCGCCTTGATCAGGCCGATATCGTCGAGCGGCAACACATCAGGTCGCAGCAGATGGAAGATCAGGAACATCTCGGCAGTCCAGCGCCCGATACCGCGAATCGTGCATAGCTCGGCGATGATCGCTTCATCATCCCAATCCTGCCAGGCCAAGGGATCAAGCCGGCCATCACGGTGGTGGCGGGCAAGATCGCTCAGGTATTCCACCTTGCGTGCAGACAGGCCGCAACTGCGCAGGGTATCCGTATCCAGTGCCAGAACCCGCTCGCTGGCCACATCGCCCAGACACGCTTCCAGGCGTGCCCAGACTGAATCTGCTGCCTTGACCGAAATCTGCTGGCCGACGATCGAGCGCGCCAGGGTATGAAAGGCATCGCCGCGACTGCGTAATCCCATGCCGGGATAACGCGCGATCAGCGCTGCCAGCACCGGGTCGGCGCTGGCAAGCTCCTGACAGGCGGATTCCCAGTAGGCGGGCAGCATTTATTCCCCGGCAACCGTCATCTTGCTCAGCAGTATGGAGCCAACCTTGCGGCTGGAAGATGAAAGGCAGTCATCACCAATGCCGACAATGTTGTGGTACATCTCGCGCAGATTGCCGGCAATGGTGATTTCCTCGACCGGGTACTGGATCACGCCGTTTTCCACCCAGAAACCCGCTGCGCCGCGCGAATAATCGCCGGTTACCTGGTTGATGCCGTGGCCCATCATTTCCGTGACCAGCAAGCCGGTGCCCATTTCGGCCAGCAATTGGGCAAAGGTCGCCGTGGGGGAAACAATCAGGTTGTGCGGCCCGCCGGCATTGCCGGTGGATTGCATGCCAAGCTTGCGCGAACTGTAGCTGGCCAGGAAATAGCCCTGCTGCACGCCGTTGCTCACCACATCGCGTGCCTGCACAGCCACGCCTTCCGAATCGAAATTGCTGCTGGCCAACCCGCGTCGCACGAACGGGTCTTCATGGATGGTCACGCACGGGGCAAACACTTGCTGGCCGATGCTGTCGGTCAGGAAACTGGCCTTGCGGTAAAGGCTGCCGCCGCTCACTGCCGATATCCAGTGCCCGATCAGGCTGGAAGCTACCGGGGCTTCGAACAGCACCGGGTATTCGCCGGTCTTGACCCGGCGCGCGCCCAGCCGACGCACAGTACGTTCGCCGGCAATGCGGCCAACTTCCTGCGGCGATTTCATGTCTGCCCAGTTGCGGGCCGAATCGTGCCAGTAATCGCGCTGCATGCCACTTTCATCTTCGGCGATCAGCGTGGCGGACAAACTATGCCGGCTCATGCTGGCACTGCCGACAAAGCCCAGAGAATTGGCCAGTGCAAAACGGCTGGCACTCAGGTAAACCGCTGCACCTTCGGAATTGTCGATGCGTGGATCGACGGCCTGCCCGGCAGCTTCGCACTCGGTAGCAATGGCAATGGCCTCTTCTACGCTCATCTCGCAGGCGTGGTAAAGATCCAGATCGAGGAATTCGGTGGC
This sequence comes from Formivibrio sp. oc-25, assembly GCF_055810895.1. Lineage (NCBI taxonomy): Bacteria > Pseudomonadati > Pseudomonadota > Betaproteobacteria > Neisseriales > Chitinibacteraceae > Formivibrio > Formivibrio sp. oc-25. The sequence continues at coordinate 58,968 of NZ_JBVVOL010000016.1, forward strand.
CAGGCGACCATGCTCGGGCAGACCGGCACAGGGGTCTTCCGCCGTGTGGCGTGCAATGGCAAGTGCCGCACTCACGGTTTCTTCCATGGCCTTCGGTGAAAAATCCGAAGTACTGGCATGGCCTTTCTTCTGGCCCAGATAGACGGTTACGCCCACGCCTTTGTCATGGTTGTATTCAATGGTTTCGACCTCGCCCAGACGCACGCAGATATTCTTGCCCACGCTCTCGGAGATATCGGCCTCGCAGGAGGTAGCACCTTGCCGCAGCGCGATGTCGATCACTTGCTGCGCCATCGCGCACAGTTCATTTTCGTTGAAGCTGAATTCAGACACGTTGATGACCCGTTATTGTGTTGCGGTATCATACCGGTTTTACCCAGCGACACGCAGCCATGAGTAACGAGCAGTTCGACAATCCCGACGACGAAATCATCTACGTCAGCAAATCCGAAATGAAGCGGGATATGACCGCCCTGCAAGAGCTGGGCGAGAAGCTGATCCCGCTCGACAAGAAATTGCTGGCCACGCTCAACCTGCCGGAAAAACTGTTCGATGCGCTGATCGAGGCCAAGCGCCTGACCGCGCACGGCGCCATCAGCCGGCAAAAACAGTACATCGGCAAACTGATGCGCGGCGTTGATCCCGCGCCGATCCACGAATTGCTCGACAAGATTGCCGGCGTATCAGATCGCCACAGCGCCTGGCTGCACAAGCTGGAACGCCTGCGCGAATCGCTGCTGAGCGATCCCAAGGCCATCGAAGGTTTTGTGGCCGAATACGCTGAAGCCGATGTGCAGCGTTTGCGCCAGTTGATCCGTAACACGCAGAAAGAACGCGAACAAAACAAGCCGCCGAAAAGCTACCGTGAGCTGTTCCAGCTGCTGAAGGAATACATCCCGGAACCGCCGATTGCCGGTACAACCGTGGCTGAGACCAACGACGATGAATGACACGCTGAAAATCGGCCTGGTATCGGTCTCCGACCGAGCCTCTTCCGGGGTCTATCAGGACAAGGGCATTCCGGCGCTGCAGGAATGGCTTGGCACCGCTATCGTCAACCCGCTGGAAATCGTTACCAAGCTGATCCCGGATGAACAATGGCTGATCGAAGCCACGCTGCGCGAGCTGGTGGACGAAGCAGGTTGCCACCTGGTGCTCACCACCGGCGGCACCGGCCCGGCGCGGCGCGATGTCACGCCCGATGCCACGCTGGCGATTGCCGATCGGGAAATGCCGGGCTTTGGCGAGCAGATGCGCCAGATCAGTCTGAATTTCGTACCGACCGCGATCCTGTCGCGCCAGGTGGGCGTGATCCGCAAGCAGGCGCTGATCCTCAACCTGCCCGGCCAGCCCAAATCGATCAAGGAAACGCTGGAGGGCCTCAAAAGCGAGGATGGCAGCGCGCGCGTGCACGGCATTTTTGCCGCTGTGCCCTACTGCATCCAGTTGCTGGAAGGCCCCTATATTGAAACCCGACCGGAGATCGTCAAGGCATTCCGCCCCAAGGATGCGATCCGCCCGGCATCTAACGAGAACCCATCATGAACGATCAACTGCTCGATGCCATTGAACTTGCGGCCGGAGATAATCCGGTTGCCAGCGTGATCTGGCTGCATGGCCTGGGTGCCGATGGCAGCGATTTTGTGCCGGTGGTATCCGAGCTGGGCCTGCCGGCAGATCTGCCCGTGCGCTTCATTTTCCCGCATGCACCGGCCATTCCGATTACCTGCAACAACGGCTACGTGATGCGCGGCTGGTATGACATCATCCATTTCGACCAGATCAACCGCGAAGCCGATTCCTTCGGCGTAGTGCGCTCGGTCGAATCCATTCGCCAGCTGATCAGGCATGAAAACGAACGCGGCATTCCGACCGATCGCATCATTCTGGCCGGTTTTTCCCAAGGTGGCGCCATTGCCTATACGGCAGGGCTGACGCATCCGGAAAAACTTGCCGGTATCGTGGCACTTTCCACCTATATCCCTGCACCGGAACTGATCGAGGAAGGTCTGGCTGAAGCCAACAAATCCACGCCGATCTTTGCCGGCCATGGCGGCATGGACCCGATCGTACCGGTTACGCTGGGCAAGGCCGCTTATGAAAAGCTGGCCGCAGCCGGTTACCCGATCAGTTGGCACACCTACCCGATGCAGCATTCGGTATGCATGCCGGAAATCGTGGCTATCGGGGAATTCATTCAAAACTGCCTGACAAACCAGGCCTGATGCCGTAGGGCGGATTTCAGTTCGTCAGCACACGGGCTGTGGCATGCCCCGTTGTGACGGGTTGAAACCCGTCCTGCGGCTCAATTTTATCCCTCTCCCCCGCCCCTCTCCCGCCTGCGGGAGAGGGGAAACTTTGACAGGATCACCGCTTCTGCCCCCGAAGGGATGGGCACTTTGCCGAAATCACCCATTCTGCCCTCTCCCGCTTGCGGGAGAGGGTTGGGGAGAGGGCACAACACTTGAATGGATGCTGCTCCTGGCAAGCCCAAATCAGCCAGCCTTGATCTCGATCTTGCGCGGCTGTGCATGCTCCACTTTCGGGATATGCAGCTTGAGCACGCCTTGATTGAATTCGGCTTTGACCTTGTTCGCATCGAGCTCCTTGGAAAGCGAGAACACCCGGCGATAGCGCGGCAGGTTTACTTCGATATGCGTGGCTTCCATGCCTTCCGGAATATCCAGGCTGACTTCGCCCTCGATGGTCAGCGTGTCGGCATCGACATGCAGATTCAATTTTTCCTTGGGAACGCCGGGCAGATCCGCATACAGCACGATACCGGTTGCATCTTCGATCACATCGACCGGCGGCATCAAGGTTGTATCGTTGCGAGCCGCTTCATTGGGCTTGGTCACAGTCGCATTGGTATTCATGATTGGCCTCCTTATTCACTGAACGCTGATACGACGAGGGGTGCTGGCTTCACGGCGGCGGATGCTGATATGCAGCACGCCATCGCGATAGCGCGCCTCGACCTTCTCCGGATCAATATCGTCCGGCAGCGAGACCACGCGGCGGAAACGCCCGGCAAAGCGTTCATCGATATGCACGGTGGCTTTTTCATCCTTGCCTGGCAGTTCCGATTTGCGCTCGCCCGCCACAGTCAGAACGCCTTTTTCCAGATGCACGTCGATACTGGCCGGATCAAGCCCTGGCGCAAACGCATAGATTTCAACCGATGCCGGCGTGGTACCCACGTTCATGGCCGGGTAACCGCCACGCACCAGGCCGCGTATGCTGGGTGAAAACTCGGTGGCCTGCTGCATTTCCCGGTGCAGGCGATCAAGCTCCGCGAAGATATCGCGGGGAAACAGGTTGCGATACATCATCTTGCCCTCCATCACAGGTTGTACATCGCATCCAACCGGATGCTCCTGTTCCCGATTTAGTGGTCGGTCAGGAGAAATTCAAGCCCTTGATTTTCAGGTGGCCCGCGCTGATCTAGAGTGAATCCAGATAATCCGTTCCAGTTGCTGCCTGTGCCCTCAGGCATAGCCTGATGCGGCTGTTGGATGGCAGGCAACTGGTTCTCGGCGATAGGGAGCCTTTATGCAATTCAAGGATTACTACCAGACATTGGGCGTACCGCGAGACGCCACGCTGGATGACATCAAGAAAGCCTTTCGCAAACTGGCACGCAAATACCATCCCGATGTATCCAAGGAAAAGGATGCCGAGGCGCGCATGCGCGATATCAATGAGGCGTATGCCGTGCTTTCCGATCCGGAAAAGCGCGCGGCCTACGATCAGCTCGGCAGTTATCAACCGGGGCAGGAATTCCGCCCGCCGCCCGGATGGGATGCCGGTTTCGAATTCTCCAGTCGTGGCTTTTCCCCGCATGAAGCTGCTGATTTCAGCGATTTTTTCGCCGAACTGTTCGGCCGCATGGGAACGGGTCAGGCTGGATTTCACAGCCAGGGTGGCGGGTTTCGCATGCGCGGCGAGGATCACCACGCCAAGGTCATGCTCGATATCGAGGATGCCTTTGCCGGAGCGAACCGGCAGATTTCGCTACGCGTGCCCACGCAGGATGCGCAGGGGCGTATCCAGATCAATACCCGCACGCTGAACGTAAAGATCCCCAAGGGCGTATTCGAAGGGCAGACCATCCGCCTGGCCGGACAGGGTTCTCCCGGTGTGGGCGGCGCTCTCGCCGGTGATTTGCTGCTGGAAGTACACTTCAACCCGCATCCGCGCTTGCGCGCGGACGGGCGTGACCTGCACCTGACTTTGCCGGTTACACCATGGGAAGCGGCGCTGGGTGCGGTAGTAGATGTGCGCTTGCCCGATAGCGGAATCAAGGTGCGGATTCCACAAGGCGCGCAAAGTGGTTCGCAACTGCGCGTGCGTGGCCGCGGCATTCCGGCCAACCCACCGGGCGATCTGATTCTGGATATTCGCGTCGTTCTGCCGGCAGCCGACACGGCCAGGGCCAAACAGATCTACGAAAACATGGCGCGCGAACTGGCATTCGATCCGCGCCGCGATATGGGGGCATGATCATGCGAAACGAGGACATTCTGATCGGCAGCCTGATGGAAGAAACCTGGCTGACACTGGAGCAGATTGCCGCAGCCTGCCGGGTAGAGCCAGAATGGTTGCTGCGCCATATCGAGGAAGGTCTGTTTCCGCATGCGCAATGCATCGCCGGAACCTGGCGTTTTTCCAGCATCAGCCTCTTGCGGGCACGCCGCATGCGCGAGCTGGAACGCAATTTCGATGCCGTGCCAGAACTGGCCGCGCTGGTGGCGGACATGCAGGAAGAAATGGATCGCCTGCGCGCGCAATTGCGCGGCATCGTGTAATTCGCTCCCGGGGATATCCCCCGTACGCAGTCGAGGATAAGCCACTGCTTTGCTCCCTCTTCTGTACCCGGGAGAGGAGTGAGCGGAGGAGAATCCGCACCCGGTATTTTCCGGGCCCAAAAATATGTGATACATATTACTTATGAAATCACCACTCAATCCGTCGCATCGGACTTTTCAGGAACAGGTGCTTGATCATCTGGGTCGCGATATCTGTTCCGGCCGCTATACGCCGGGCCAGGTTTTGCCGTCCGAGACAGAGCTTGGCGAACAATTCGGTGTCAGCCGCATTGTGATTCGTGAGGTATTCAAGGCACTGGTAGCCAAGGGCATGCTGGAAGTGCGCCGCAAGGTTGGCACAACCGTGCTGGAACCCTCGCACTGGAACCTGTTTGACTCGCGCATCATGGCCTGGCGGGCGCAATCGGCACTGGACAACCCGCAGCTTGCACGCGATCTGATGGAGCTGCGCCATATTGTGGAGCCTGCTGCGGCCAGGTTCGCCGCGCTGCGCGCCACGCAAGCGGATCGCCTGATGCTGCGCCAGGCTTACCAGAACATGGATCTCGCCGTACAGGGCCAGGGGGATTACGTGCATGCCGATCTGGCTTTTCATTCCGCCGTGCTGGCTGCCAGCCACAACCAGTTTGTCCGGCAAATGCAGGATGCGCTCTCTGCCATCCTGCGCACCAGTTTCGAAATTGTTTCGCTCAAGCCAGGCGGGCCGGCTTTTTCACTGCCGATGCACGAAGCCTTGTGCCATGCAATTGAAACCGGCCACGCGGCAGCGGCAGAACGCGCCGCGCGCAAACTGATTGAACAGGCTGAAGATGATCTGCAAACCAGGTTGCAGGACCGCTGAAAATCTCATTTTTGCGCCGATGGCGCACCCACCACTAAACATTTTGCTCAACAGGAGTACACCTTATGTCATCACTTTTTGATCTGTCCGGCCGTACCGCATTGATTACCGGTTCCGTGCGCGGAATTGGCTACTCACTGGCAGAAGGGCTGGCACAAGCCGGCGCGCGCGTGATCGTCAACGGGCGCAAGCAGGAAACCGTGGATGAAGCGGTTGCCGCCCTGCATGCCAAGGGATATCAGGCACTGGGCCTGACTTTTGATGTATCCGATGAAGCTGCTGTGGTGGCAGCATTTACCCAACTGGATGCCGAAGGCGTGGAAGTCGATATCCTGGTCAACAACGCCGGGATTCAGCATCGCCAGCCGATGGTCGAACTGGAACTGAAAGACTGGCAGCGCGTGATCGATACCAACCTCACCAGCGCCTTTGTCATGGGCCGTGAAGCGGCCAAACGCATGATCGCACGTGGCCGTGGCGGCAAGATCATCAATATCGGCTCGCTGACCAGCGAATCCGCCCGTCCCACCATTGCACCCTATGCTGCCGCCAAGGGCGGGATCAAGCTGCTATCGAAAGCCATGGCAGCGGAATGGGCCAAATTCAACATCCAGGCCAACACGATTGGCCCAGGCTATATCCTGACGGACATGAACGAGGCGCTGGTCAACAACCCGACTTTCGATGCCTGGGTAAAGAGCAGCAATCCGGCCGGCCGCTGGGGCAAACCTGAAGAGCTGGTTGGCACCGCTGTTTACTTGTCTTCCGACGCCTCCAACTATGTGAATGGCCAGATTATTTATGTGGATGGCGGCTGGCTGTCCGTACTGTGAGGGCATGCCATGGCAACTTTAATTACTGACGTCAAAGTCATCCTCACCGCTCCCGAGGGTATCAACCTCGTGGTGGTGAAGGTTGAAACCAACCAGCCGGGCCTCTATGGCCTGGGTTGCGCCACCTTCGCCTATCGCCACGTGGCGGTCAAATGCCTGATCGAAGAATACCTGCGCCCGCTCCTGATTGGCCGCGATGCCGAAGCGATCGAGGAAAACTGGCAGCTGATGCACCAGAACGCCTACTGGCGTAATGGCCCGATCGAGAACAACGCCATTTCCGGCATCGA
>NZ_JBVVOL010000017.1:0-56208 GCF_055810895.1 Formivibrio sp. oc-25
GGGTTTTCCTGACCATCGACGGTCTTCATTTCCATCGCGGTATAGAGTTCGGTGAACGGCATCGGCACGGCATTGGCACCCAGCGTATTGAGCATGTCGACATACAGCGGGTTCAGGATGGTGCGCAGCTTCAGGCCCTTGATGTCTTCCAGCTTGGTGATCGCACGCTTGCTGTTGCTGATCGAACGATAACCCTGTTCCATGAAACCCAGACCGACCCAGCCCTTGGCAGGCATGTAGTCCATCAGCTTCTGACCGAACGGGCCATCCAGCACGGCATCGGCCTGCTTGACGTTGGCAAAGGCGAACGGGAAATCGAGTACGACGAATTCAGGAACCGTGCCCACGAGCTGGGCCGGGGACATCATCGAGATTTCGATGGTACCGCCCTGCATGGCGGAAGCAACCTGTTGTTCACCCCCGAGGGTGCCGTTCGGGAAAATCTTGATCTTGATCTTGCCGCCGCTCTTCTTCTCGACGACTTCAACGAATTTCTGCGCGCCCAGGCCTTGCGGGTGATCGATGGCGTTCACGATCGGGAACTTGGCGCTGCGTTCCTTGATATCGGCGGCCAGGCTGGTGCCGGCGGCAAAGATCATGGCGGTGGCCAGTGCGATCGGGGTCAGAACTTTTTTCATTTTCTCTCTCGGTATTGCTGATATGAAAAGAGCCCACCCGCAGCAGGTGGGCCATGGGTTCTGCAGACGTTTGCGAACGTCTGCAGCGTCTCGTTAACGTGGCATCGAACGAATCGACGATGGTCCGCCCGTAGCCGGCAGGCGTTTGCCCGTATCCTTCAGCTTGCCGTTGTTCACGGCATAGACAGCCAGCTGTTTCTCGACATTGAACTGCGCCAGGATGTACTGGTTATCTGCCGTGAACACAACTCCCTGGCCGGCTTCACCGGCAGGCAGGCTGGCTTTCTCAACCAGTTTGCCGTTCCTGTTTTCAAACAGCACCAGCTTTCCCTTGGTGTGGCGACCCGGATTGTCTGCGGTCAGGTTCGAGCCATCCATGCTCTGTGCTGCGACCCAGCGTCCATTGGGCGAGATGGCAACGCCTTCAGGCAGCGATGGCACGCTGACATGATGCACGGCGCGATAGGGGCGCCTGGAGAGATCCACCAGCGTGATCGTGTCGGTATCGGCTGCCAGCCTGCCCTGGTTGCCCGGCAATCCGGCGAGCCCTACGTTGCCGACAATGGCCCATTTGCCAGTGCTGGCCACATCGATGGCATACGGTGCAATGCCGGTACTGATGCGTTCGCGTTGCGTGACGACCTTGTCGCCTTCGATATCAAGCACCATCACACCCTGCTCGTCGCGCAGGGCGACCAATGCGGATTTCCCATCGGGGGTAATGGTAATGCCGGCCAGACGTTTTTCGGCGATCTTCAGCGTGTCCTTGACCGTGACTGTCTTGCCGTCAATGCCGAGCACGATCACGCTGCCGGTTGTGGTGGCGGCCAGCAGCAGATTCCCGGCACGATTGATCGCCAGCCCTTGCGGATGCTGGCCCAGCTCGACCTTGGCGATGACCTGGGCCGGCCTGGTTTCCAGGTCAATGATCTGCAGGTGGTTTTCCAGCAGCAGTTTTTTCTCGGCAGCGTCGTAGCGGCTGGGGGCCGAGACAATTGCCAGTTTCCCGTTCGGCGTAATGGCAGCGGCTTGTGGCGGCCCCTGAATGGCGGCCGCCACATTCACGCTGGCCACCACTTGAGGAGGAAAGTGGCTGGCATCAATGATATCCAGCGTGTCGGACGCCGGGTTTTCCAGAAAGGTATCTTTACCGACAACGCGCTGGTATTTGGCGTCGTTGGTGGAAACGATCAGATCGGCTGGTTTTCCGCTATCGGCCGCTGTGGCGGGCAATGCGATCGCCAGCAAGGCAGAGGCAATGAGACATGGCTTGAAGCGTGTTTTGATTGCTTGGTATTGCATCTTCTCTTCCCTTTATATGGTTGCCACTATACATAGCCAGTCATAAATTGGCCAACTGACCAGACCAATTTTGCCGGCTTTCCCCTGTGGTCAATAGGTATAACCGCCTGATTATTGACCACTCATTCTTTGAATTTCTGCCAGCAGCGCGGCTTCCATCACGGCGTACGGAGCCTGCTCGCAACCGGTATACAGTTCGATCTGGCCGCAGGCCTGATGCACCAGCATGCGCGTGCCATTGATGGTCTGGCAGCCGAGCGCCAGGGCATCACGGATCAGCTTGGTTTCCACCGGAATGAATGCCACGTCCATCACCAGCAGGTGCGCGGCCAGTTTCCCTTCCGCCGGATTGATATCCGGCGCGCGGAAACCTGCGGACGTGGAATTGAGCAGAATTTCGAAATCTTCAGCGTGAAAATCATCGAGACTGCCGCCGAATGCCAGATCGAATTCAGCCGCCAGCGCCTGTCCCTTGTCGGCTGAGCGATTGAAAATCGTGACTTGTGCGCCAGCCTGCCTGGCACCCAGGGCAATGGCGCGCGCGGCACCACCGGCACCCAGCAACGCCAGTTTTTTGCCGCCGAGACAGGTTTTTTCTTGCAGCGCACGAATGGCGCCGATGCAATCGGTGTTGTAACCCGTCAGCCGGCCATCGACATTGTTGATGGTGTTGACTGCCCCGATCCGGCGTGCGGTTTCATCCACTTCGTCCAGAAACGGGATCACCGCCTGCTTGTACGGCATCGAGACATTCATGCCCCGGATGCCCAGCGTGCGGATGGCCTGCACGGCCAGTTCCGGGTTTTCCACACCAAAGCAGACAAAGGTGTAATCCAGCCCAAGTGCCTGGTAGGCCGCGTTGTGGATCTTTACGCCGAGCGAAAACGGCTCGCCCATGATGGAGCCACAGAGAGCGGGAATTGACTTGGGCATGAATGCTCCTGTGATTTGAAACGGTTTGGTTGGCTGTAGGACGGGTTTTAACCCGTCATCGTCTGAGTTCGGAGATGACGGATTGAAGTCCGCCCTACGGCATTGCTCTGATGCTTAACCCGGAATTGGCGTTGGCAGCGCCTGGCCGGCGAAATGCGCCGCCAGGTTGGCATGCGTCAGATCGGCCATGGCCTTGCGGGTCTGATGGGTGCCGCTGGCCATGTGCGGGGTCAGCACCACGTTGTCCATGGTCAGCAGTTCGGCTGGCACATTCGGTTCGTTCGCGAACACATCCAGTCCGGCGCCGGCGATGCGCTTGTCCTGCAGTGCCGCGACCAGATCGGTTTCATTCACCACCGAGCCGCGCGCGATATTGATCAGGTAGCCATCCGGGCCCAGTGCGTTGAGCACTTCGGCATTGACCAGCCCGAGCGTGGACGGGCCGCCATAGGCTGCGACCACCAGGTAATCGACTTCCCTGGCCAGCGTGGCGGCAGAGGGGAAGAAATCGTAGGGCACGCCCGGAATCACGCTGCGATCGGTATAGGCAATCTGCATGTCAAAGGCTTCGGCGCGCTTGGCAATGGTGCGGCCGATACGGCCCAGGCCGATGATGCCGATCTTGCTGCCGCTCACTTTGCGGCTGAACGGAAAGGCACCATTGGACCAGGCGCGGGTGCGCACATGCTGGTCGGCCGGGATGATGCGGCGCGATACCGTCAGGATCAGCGCCATGGCCAAGTCGGCCACATCGTCGGTCAGCACGTTCGGGGTGTGGGTGACGGCGATGCCGCGCTCGCGTGCCGCGGTGACATCGATACCGTCATAGCCGACGCCGAATACCGAAATGATCTCGGCCTTGGGGAATCTGGCCAGCATGTCGCGGGTGAGGACGGTTTCACCATTGGCTACGAGCGCGCGCGCTTGCGGGGCCAACTTTTCCAGTTGTGCCGGATCGTTCTTGTGCAGCTCGTGATGGAAATCGAAGCTGGCATACAGTTGTTCGGTGAGGAAGTTCGGCAGGTAATCAACGGACAAAACAAGTGGTTTCATGAGGTTCAGGCTCCGGGTAAATGTTGTTCAGGGGTCAGCGGGGAGAGGCTCGCAGCGAGGAGGGGCCGCCACGTACAGGCAGGCGGGTGCCGGTGTCCTGCAAGCTGCCGTTGTTCACGGCATACACGGCAATCTGTTGTTCCACATTGAACTGGGCCAGGATGTAGCGGCTATCCGCAGTAAAGATCACGCCTTGTGCTGCAACGCCGGCCGGCAGGCGGGCCACTTCGGTCGCGCCCTTGTCATCCAGTGCAAGCAGCAGCAACTGCCCGTGCGGCTGGCTACCGGGATTGCTTGGTGGCAGGTTGGAACCATCCATGGCCAGCACGGCAATCCAGCGGTTGTCGGGCGAAATGGCTACGCCTTCCGGGATGGATGGCACGGTCAGATGCTGCACGGCACGGAACGGACGTTGCGCCAGGCTTATTAAGGTAGCGCTATCTTGATCGCCCACGCTGATGCCCGGGGCGGGTGGCAGGCCGCCGAGACCGACATTGCCGACGATGGCCCACAAGCCATTGGCGGAAATATCGATCGCATACGGGGCCACGCCGGTGCTGATGCGCTGGCACGGAGTCTCGGCGACCTTGCCGTTTTCAATTGCCAATACCGCCACGCCCTGATCGTCGCGCAGGGTGACCAGTGCAGCGGAATCATCCGGTGTGATCGCCACGCTGGCCAGCCGGCGTTCCGACAATTTGATCTGCTGGCGCACGGTGAGCGTCTTGCCTTCGATGGCCAGAACGACCAGCGTGCCATCGGTGCATGCCACCAGCAGCAGGTCGCCGGCATGATTGATCGCCAGGCCGTGCGGGTGATGGCCGATATCCACTCTGCCGGCCAGGCTGGGAGGTTGCGCTTCCAGATCAACGACTTGAATCGCATTGTCGAGAATTATGCATTTGGCTGCGTAGTTGTAGCGGTTGGTGGCGCCGACGATGGCCAATTTCTGGTCCGGCGTGATCATCACGGCTTGCGGCGGGCCGACGATCGAGGTGTCGACTGCCACCGAAGCCACGATACGTGGCGGGAAATCGGTGGCATCGATGATATCGACCGAATCCGGGGAGACGCCCTCCGGATAGGTGTCGTAACCGGCGACGCGCACATATTTGGCATCGTTGGTCGAGGCGATCAGATCACGTTTGGTTTGAAGTGTTGCTGCCAATGTCTTCTCCGTATCTGGATTGTGCAAGCTGCCAGTTAAGCTATCTGCACTGCGAGATAGCGCTATCTTTGTTGGGCAAATTGAAGACCGCGACATACGTTCAGCATCTGATGCTATGCTTGCGACATATTGCGCGGTCATTCATTGAGATAGCGCTATCTTTGCATCCCGAAATAAAAAGTGCAAGCCCTTATGCAAGAAAACAGGAAAACAGGACGTGCCACCGGTCGGCTGACACTCAAGGATGTGGCGAACAAAGCCGGCGTGAGTCCGATCACTGCCTCGCGCGCGCTGCGCGGCGTGGGCCGGGTCGATCCGGAGCTGGTGGCCCGCGTGCAAGCCGCCGCGGCAGAGCTCAACTATGTGCCTGATCCAGCCGCACGCGCGCTGGCTTCTGCGCGCAGCGCCTCGGTGGCCGTGCTGGTGCCGACACTGACCAATCCGGCCTTTGGCGATCTGCTCGAAGCGATTCATGCCGAACTGTTGCCGGCCGGATTCCAGATCATGGTCGGTGATACCCATTATTCGCGCGAGCAGGAGGAACACCTGCTGCGCAGTTATCTCACTTACCGGCCCAGCGGTCTGATCGTGACCGGTTTCGATCGCAACGAAGAGGCACGGCAATTGATTGCTGGCAGTGGTATCCCCTGCGTGCATGTGCTGGAGCTGGCCAACAGCCCCGGCGTGTACTGCGTGGGTACCAACCAGATCGAAGCCGGCCGGACCATGGTGAATTACCTGCTGGGGCAGGGACGGCGGCGCATCGGTTTCGGTGCGGTGATCGACCCGCGCGCACTGCTGCGTGCCGAAGGCTACCGCCGCGCCATGAAAGAGGCCGGCTTGTATGATCCTTCGCTGGAGTTGCTGAGCGCTGCTCCAGCCTCGATCAAGCTCGGTTCGGAACTGTTCCGCGAGCTGCTGGCGCGCCACCCCGATATCGATGCCTTCTTCTTCTCCAACGATGACCTCGCGCACGGTGCGTTGTTCACGGCATTCCGCAGCGGCATCAAGGTACCGGAACAGATCGCGATCGCCGGCTACAACAACCTGGAAGAAGCAGCGTTCACCATTCCGCCGCTTACCACGATCCATACCTCGCGCTCGGAAATCGGCCGTCGCGCCGCCCGGATGCTGCTGGCGCTGATGCGCGGACAGAAGGTGGAGCAGCCGGTGGTGGATGTGGGGTATGAGCTGGTTGTGCGCGAGAGCGCCTAGAACGGTGCGATCAGGTCCGCAGCGCAGCGCGTGCGGCAGCCAGGATCTGGCGGGTCATGCCTTCGAGCAGTGACGAGGCCGTGCGCGCGTACTGCCAGTGCAACGGGATATCCAGCGGTGTACCGGGAACCAGTTCCACCAGCGAGCCATCCGCCAGATGCGGGGCAACCAGTGCCTCCGGATGCATGCCCCAGCCCATGCCGGCCAATGTGGCCGTAACGAAAGCCTGCGGCGAGGGCAGGGTGTGGCGCGGCAGTTCCACCTCGCGCTGGCACAGGTGCTGTGTCCAGCGTGCCTGCAGGGCATCCTTGGCATTGAAGACCAGACTGGGCGCGCGTGCCAGGCTGTCCGGATCGATACTGATGGGGAAATGCTTCGCCATGAAGGCCGGGCTGGCTACCGCCAGATAGCGCATGGCGCCCAGTGGCAGGCTGTTGCAACCGCTGGTAGGCCGATCGGCAGCGGTAATGGCAGCCAGCACCTTGCCGCTGCGCAACCATTCCGAGGTATGGTCCTGATCGTCGATCGTGACATCCATCAGTACCGGTGCATGGGCGGCGAAGCTCGCCAGCGCCGGGGCAAACCAGGTGGCAAGACTGTCTGCATTCACGGCAATCGGCAGCGTGACCCGAAGGGGGCCATCTGCAGAAAGTGCGGGCATGGCCTCATGCAGTTCCTGTTCGAGCAAACGCACCCTGTCGACATGCTGGCACAGAAGTCGGCCGGTTTCCGTCGCCTGGCAGGGCTGGCCGCGTACCACCAGCGCACATCCCATGCGTTCTTCCAGCAAGCGAATCCGTTGTGAAATGGCCGAGGGCGTGACATTCAGTGTCCGGGCCGCGCGCTCGAAACTGCCTTCGCGGATAACGGCGGACAGGGCAAAAAGCGATGCGTAGTCGAGCATTGAATTAGTTTTTCTTAATCTGATTCAGTAATCGTAGTTTGTCTTCACTGTGCATCGCAAGCAAGATGGGCGCTATTCGTGCCTTTTTCTTCTGGAAGTGAATGCATGTATTTCCCGGTATTTATGCAAGGCCTGTTGTTGAGTTTTGGCTTGATCGTGGCAATCGGTGCGCAAAATGCGTTTGTGCTGCGACAGGGGCTGCGGCGCGAACATGTGGGCAGCATTGTCGCGTTTTGTGCCATGGCCGATGCGCTGCTGATCATGGCTGGCGTTACCGGCATGGCACAGGCATTGGGCGAAAGCCCGGGTCTGGCGCGTGCGCTGGCATTGGCCGGTGCCGCATTTCTGGCCTGCTATGGCTGGCAAGCCTTGCGCCGTGCGTGCCGGCCGCAGGCGCTGCAGGCTGCGCAGGGTGGAGGCGGTCTCGGGCGCCAGGCTGCGCTATTGCAAGCGGCTGCTTTTACGCTGCTGAATCCCCACGTTTATCTGGATACCGTGCTGCTGATGGGCAGCATCGGGGCACAGCAACCCGTATCCCTGCGCACTTCGTTTGTCTTGGGTGCCAGCACCGCCAGCCTGTGCTGGTTCAGTCTGCTGGGGTATGGCGCGCGCTGGCTGGCCCCCTGGTTTGCCCGCCCCCGCGCCTGGCAGGTTCTGGATATGCTGATCGGGCTGACCATGTGGGGCCTGGCGGCCATGCTGGTGCAGCATGTTGTCCGCAATTTTTGAAGCAGGAATAGATCATGTACGTGTCGAAATACCACCAATGGAATGACCAGGCGGCCATCTTTTCCCTGATGGATGCCTATCCGCTCGGTGCCTGGGTTTGTGCGGGGCAGGAGGGGCTTGTCGCCAACCATGTGCCATTCTTTCTGGATCGTACCCGTGGTCCGCTGGGTGCCCTGATCGGCCATGTTTCACGTGCCAATCCTGTCTGGCGCCAACTGCAGGGCGATAGCGCCTCGGTGGTGATGTTTCAGGGGCCGCAGGCATACATCACGCCGGGCTGGTATCCGGGCAAGGCCGAGCATGGCAAGGTTGTACCGACCTGGAACTATGCGGTGGCGCATGTCCATGGCGTGGCGCGCGTCCGGGATGACCGGGACTGGCTGCTGGACATGCTGAACCGGCTGGTAAGCGTGCATGAATCCAGCCAGCCCATGCCGTGGCAGGTGAGCGATGCTCCGGTCGATTATCTCGACAAGCTGCTGGCAGCGATTGTGGGAATCGAGATACCCATCGACCGACTGGAAGGCAAGCTCAAGGCCAGTCAGGATGAGGATTGGCAGGATAGACTCGGCACCGTGAATGGCCTGCAGCAGATGCCGGGGGAGCAAGCCCGCCAGATGGCCGATCTTGTCAGAGCCTGTTTATGATCTTGCTGTGAAGCCGTGATCGAGGCGCATGCGCTGCAAGATGGAGAACGATGCGGGCAAGCACGCTTTTTCTGCGATCTGTCGATGGAGCCTGAAAATTGAAAAGCAACCTGTTCGATGCCTTGCCCCTGCCGGGTAGCAATGCTGAGGTCTTCGATGAACTTTTGTCGCGTGATGGCGTACGCATCGAGCGCATTGTTTCCACCGGCCAATCCAGCCCGCCCGGTTTCTGGTACGACCAGCCGCAGGGAGAGTGGGTGATCGTGCTGGCAGGGCAGGCCCGACTGGGTTTTGCCGAGCCGGCGCATGAAGTCGAAATGAGCGCGGGCGATTACCTGAATATCCCGCCGCATGTGCGGCATCGGGTCGAATGGACCGATCCCGATCAGCCGACCGTATGGCTGGCGGTGCATTATCCTGCCGATTGATCTTCAGGCTGCTTTCACGCGATACCGAGCTGCATCGGTCTTGCAGGTGCCGCCTGATTGAATTGCGGGAGCATGACCACACTGGCTGCAGCCTGGCGCACGGATTCCGGCAGCAATTTTTCGCCTTCGCCACTGCAGCGCTGGCGAATGGCCGGATCAAGCTGCCTGAGCCAGCGAGCCGGCAGCGCGTTCATGCCGTAATGCGCGCCTGCAAGCATGCCGGCAATCGCGCCGGTGGTGTCGGCATCGCCGCCACGGTTTACCACTTCCACCAGGCAATCCTCGAACGTATCCGTATCAAAGAATGATTGCAGTACCGCGATCACCGTGTGCACGACATATCCCGACGGGTATTCGCAACGCTTGGGGCGGAAGGTGAATTCGGGGTGCGATCGGGCAAACGGATGCGCGATCCGGTTGAGCAGATGGCGCTTGTCCGCACCGGCGAGTGCAGCATGGATCAGATGCATGAACAATATTCCGGCGGCATCCGAGAGCGCATTGTTATGGGTGACATGCGCCTGCGCGCGCCAGCCGGCCTCAATGCATGCCGCCTCGGCCCCGTAGGTGGCCAGGGCAACCGGCAGGCAGCGCATCAGCGCGCCATTGCCAGCGGCTTCTGTCGAAGGTGCGACAACCGGTTCGCCTTTTAGCCGGAAGTGGACAATGCCGCGGCGCACCGTGTTGCCGATATCCACCGGACGGTTGCGCATCCAGCCATCGAAGGCTTTCGCACACGCCAGCGCGCTGATCTCGCCATGGTTTTGCAGAATGGCATCCGAGAGTGCCAGCATCATGCCGGTGTCGTCCGTGATCTGGCCCGGCTTCAGGTTGAGCCAGCCGCCACCGCAGATCTCATGATGAAAACCATGCTGGCTACGGATTTCCTTGGGGGTCATGAATTCCACCGTGGCACCCAGGGCATCGCCCAGTGCCACACCCAGCATGGCGGCATTGGCGCGGGTGGCAACGGTAAGCGGAATGGCAGAATGGAATTTCAGCACGATAGGCGCTCCTGGGCCAGGGTGTTTGCAGTGCAGCAAAAATCATGCCTTGTTATCAATGCGCAACACAGCCAGGCCAAAGCAGCCCTTGATCATTCTGAAATGAAGACAGTGTTTGTTTCCGTCAGCTGCACGTCATAGACTTACCCTCTGCCAAAACGCTGCTGAAGCTGATCATGACTGAACAAGATACCTTGGCTGCCAAGCCGCGCGTGCTGGTGGTCGACGATTCCCGCATCGTGCGTGCCTTGGTGCGCAAGCATCTGGCCAATGATTACGACATCGTGGAAGAGGCCGACGGCGAGGCAGCCTGGCGCAGATTGCAGTCTGATCCCTCGATCCAGTTGCTGGTTTCCGATCTGTCGATGCCGCAGCTTGATGGCATGGGCCTGATTCGCCGTTTGCGCGAATGCACTACCGCGCAGTTGCGAGCCTTGCCCGTGATCGTGATATCCGGGGAGGAAGACGAGGCCACCCGGCAACAATGCGTGGCGGCCGGCGCCAACGATTTCATCACCAAATCCACGGATCAGACCGAGATGCAGGCGCGGGTCAAGGCCAATCTTGAGCTGGCCGCGACCCGGCGCGAGCTGGAACAGGCAAAAGCCTTGCAGGCACAGACTGCTACGACGGATGCCGCGACTGGCGCCGCGACTTCGCATCTACTGAATTTGCAACTCGAGCAGGCACTGGCTTTGGCACAGCGCCACGGCGGCGAGGTAACGCTGGTCCTGATCGAAATCGATCATTTCCAGCCACTGGCGCAACGGTTGGGCGAGCGGCTATCGACGCAATTGCTCAACCTCCTGGCCAAGCTGATTGCCGGCAAATTGCGGCGCGAAGATACCTTTGCCCGGCTGGACGGTGCTTTGTTCGCCGTGATCTCGCCCGCGTCTTCGCTGGGGGGCGTGCGCATCATGGCCGAGCGCTTGCGCCAGGCAGTGGATCATGCCCGGGTCAATTTCCGCGATGAGCAGTTGCATGTCACGGCCAGTTTTGCCCTGGCGAATTCGTTCTGCGATCAGACCGATACGGCAGAGAGTTTGATCGCGGCAGCCGTGTCACGCCTGCGCGTGATGCCTGGCGAGAATCGCCTGCTGATGCCGGATCACCAAGGCGACAGGGCAAGACCACTCTCGCTGACCGAAGCCATGGCGCTGCTGCAGCAAGGCCGGCAGGATGCATTGCGGCCGCATTTGCCGGCCTTGCTGGCAGGTTTGCTGCCACTGCTGGAGCTTGCCAATGACGAGATGAAGCTGGGGTGGGCGCTGGAAAATCTGCGCAGCGCTGAAGAACGTTGATGTACAAACAGTCGAATAAAAAGCGGGTGGCATTTGCCACCCGCTTTTTTACAGCCCGAACCGGTTGGTGATCGGCATGCGCCAATCCTTGCCGAAGGCGCGATGCGTAACACGCGGGCCGACCGGAGCCTGGCGGCGCTTGTATTCGTTGATGCGCAAGAGGCGAACCACGCGATCCACGTCCGCCTGCATGTAGCCCATGGCCACGATTTCGGCGCGGCTGTGGTTCTCCTCGACATAGGCCTGCAGGATGGCATCGAGCACATCGTAGGGCGGCAGCGAATCCTGGTCTTTCTGGTCCGGGCGCAATTCAGCCGAAGGCGGGCGGGTGATGATGCGCTCGGGAATGATGTCGCTCACGGTGTTGCGCCAGGTGCACAGGCGGTAGACCAGTGTCTTGGCCACATCCTTGAGTACGGCAAAACCGCCGGCCATGTCGCCGTAGAGCGTGGCGTAGCCGGTGGTCATTTCCGACTTGTTGCCGGTGGTCAGCACCAGGCTGCCGCTCTTGTTCGACATCGCCATCAGCAAGGTGCCACGGATGCGGCTTTGCAGGTTTTCTTCCGTGGTATCCATGGCCAACCCTTCGAATTGCGGTGCCAGCCCGCCCATGAAGGCTTCGTACATCGGCCAGATTTCAATTTCGGAATAGCGGCAGCCGAGACGGGCGATCATGTCGCGCGAATCGGTCACGGAAATATCGGCGGTATAGCGCGAAGGCATCATCACGGCATGCACCTTGTCGGCGCCGAGTGCATCGCAGGCAATCGCCAGCGTCAGTGCGGAATCGATGCCACCCGAGAGGCCGAGCAACACGCCGGGGAAACGGTTCTTGCCGATGTAATCGCGCACGCCGGTTACCAGCGCCTGATACACGCTGGCTTCTTCATCCAGATCTGAGGCGATGGGACCGGGTTGCAGGTCGCCATCGGCATAATCGACATAGCCGATCGTGGTTTCGAAAGCCGGGAGCTGGAATACCAGCTCGCCGTGCTGGTTGAGCGCGAACGAGTTGCCATCGAACACCAGTTCGTCCTGTCCGCCGACCAGGTTGCAGTAGACCAGCGGAATGCCGTTTTCCTCCACGCGGTCGGCGGCAACCTGATGACGCGTGCTCTGCTTGGCCTTGTGGTAGGGCGAGGCATTGAGCACCAGCAGCAAGCGCGCACCTTCATCGACGGCGGCAGACGCCGGATCGACATCCCAGATATCTTCGCAGATGGCCACGCCGATCTTCACGCCATCCTGTTCGAACACCAGCGGCGAGATGCCGGGCTGGAAATAGCGCACTTCGTCGAACACGGTATCGTTGGGCAGCAGCATCTTTTCATAGCGGCCGAGGATGTGGCCATCGCGGATTACCACGGCCGAGTTGAAGCATTCCCGCGCATCGCCGAACGGATAGCCGACCACCAGCGTGATGCCGTCGACTTCGTCGATCAGCCGGCCGATCATCTTGCGGCATTCGGCCAGGAAGGCTGGACGCAGCAGCAGGTCTTCCGGCGGGTAACCGGTCAGCGCGAGTTCGGGGGTGAGCAGGATATTGGCGCCGGCTTCACGCGCTTCGCGCGCGGCAGCCAGGATCAGTTCGGTATTGCCGGCCAAATCGCCGACGGTGGGATTGATCTGGGCAAGTGCGATTTTCATGGTTCGGGCCAGAAAGTGGCGAAAAGCCAATTCTAACCCGGATGCCGCAGGTCGGGTCAGCAGCGTGCCCGCACCTTTTTCACGACAGTTGCGATCAGGTCCGCGCCCAGGCAATCGATCTCGTCGCAATCTTCCATGCCGCGCAGCCAGGTCAACTGGCGCTTGGCAAGCTGGCGCGTGGCGGCGATGCCTTTCTCGCGTAGTTCGGCTTGGCTGATCAGTCCGTCGAGGTATTCCCAGGTCTGGCGGTAGCCCACACAGCGCATCGAAGGCAATTCCGGATGCAGCACGTAACGTTCGCGCAGCCTGCGTACTTCGTCGATCAGGCCCTGCTGCAGCATCTGGTCAAAGCGCTGTGCAATCCGATCATGCAGTACGGCGCGATCAGATGGCACCAGTGCGAGCTTGGTGATGGCATAGGGCAGCGGTTCGAGGGTCGATTCCGCCAGCAGGGCGCTCATCGGCTTGCCGGCCAGCAGGCAGACTTCCAGTGCGCGGCCGATGCGCTGCGAATCGTTCGGCTTCAGTCTGGCTGCGGTCACCGGATCAAGCACGGCCAGCCTGGCGTGCATGGCTGGCCAGCCCATAGAGGCTGCTTCGGCTTCCAATTGCAGTCGCAGTGCCGGGTCGGCCTGAGGCAGGTCGTGGATGCCGTGCTGCAGTGTGTTGAAATAGAGCATGGTGCCGCCCACCAGCACCGGCAGCCTGCCGCGCGCGGTGATGTCGGCCATCAGGCGCAGGGCATCGGTGCGGAACTGCGCGGCGGAATAAGCCTCGATCGGACTGATGATGTCGATCAGGTGGTGCGGCGCGCGCGCCAGCGTTTCGGCATCGGGCTTGGCGGTACCGATATCCATGTCGCGGAATACCAGCGCGGAATCGACCGAGATCAGCTCGACCGGCAAGCCGGCCTCGATCAATGCGATGGCGCTGGCGGTCTTGCCGCTTGCGGTCGGGCCCATCAGGAATATGGCGGGGGGCAGGGCGGTCATGGGCGAAATACCAGGGTGGCGTTGAACCAGGCAATGGCCAGCGATGCCAGGATTGCCGGCACGAAAGCCATCCCGCCGATGATCGGCAACAGGCTGGCCAGGCAAAGCGCGAAGCCGACCAGACCCAGCAATCCGCTCACGAAGCCGCGCAGCAGGCGCAAGGTGGCGGCCGGGCCGCTGCGGGCGAGCGTAAAGGCCGGCATCACGGAACCGGCAACGGGGAAGGCGGCAAGCAGCCCGGTCCATTGCGTGCCGAGTTGTGCCGATACGCTGGTCAGCCCGAATACCAGCGCGAACGCGGCAGCGATGCGGGCCAGCAGTTCGATGCGCGGCATGGGCGCGGCGGCGATGGTGCCGACCGGGCGGGGCAGCAGAAAACCGACGGCCAGCAGGCAAAACGTGGCACCGCCCGCCAGCAGCCAGTAGGGCAGGCTGATCTCGCGGCACAGCCACGCGGCGAGCATGAAGGTGATCCAGCCTGCCAACAGGCAAGTCAGCCAGTGGCAACGCCGCGCCAGCCGGGCGAACACCCACAGGTAGGCAGCCAGCGGCGCGAGCCCGATCGGCAGCATCCAGGCCACTTCGCTGGCGTAGGCTGCACCGTGCTCCAGCCACAGCACAGCCACGATCGGGCCGGCAATCACCGGCAGACCCGAGAGCAAGCCGGCCAGTGCCGGGCCCCAGCGCTTGCCAGCGAGACTCGCACCGCCGACCAGCAGTGGCGCACCGATCAATTTCACCGCAAGCGCCAGCATCACTTGCCC
Source organism: Formivibrio sp. oc-25 (assembly GCF_055810895.1). Classification (NCBI taxonomy): domain Bacteria; kingdom Pseudomonadati; phylum Pseudomonadota; class Betaproteobacteria; order Neisseriales; family Chitinibacteraceae; genus Formivibrio; species Formivibrio sp. oc-25. The sequence continues at coordinate 14,726 of NZ_JBVVOL010000017.1, forward strand.
CGCATGAAGAGTTTGTCGATATCTGTGAGCGAAAGCCGGAACCAGGTCGGGCGACCGTGGTTGCATTGGCCGGAACGCTCGGTGGCTTCCATCTCGCGCAGCAGCGCATTCATTTCCGGGATGCTGAGGATGCGGTTGGCGCGCACCGAGCCATGACAGGCCATGCTGGCCAGCACTTCATTACGGCGGCTGTCGAGCGTCTGGCTGCTGCCCACGCCGCGCAGATCGGCCAGCACGGCTTGCACCAGTTCCACCGGATCGGCATCGCGCAGCATCTGCGGCAGGGCGCGGATGGCAAGCTGCGTGGGCGATTGCACGCTGATTTCAAAGCCGAGTTGCAACAGCGCCTCGCCGTGGTCTTCCACCGTGGCGACATCGTGCCTGTCCGCCGCGAATACATGCGGAATCAGCAGCGCCTGGCGCGGCAATTCCTGTGCGTCGATCTGCGTTTTTAGCTTTTCGTACACCACGCGTTCGTGCGCGGCGTGCATGTCGACCACAATCAGCCCGTCGGCATTCTGCGCCAGGATATAGATGCCATGCAGTTGCGCCAGTGCAAAACCCAGGGGCGGCAGGCCTTCCGTGGCAGCTTGCGGCAGACAGCTCTCGGTAGCCGATGGCGCGAAGTCTGGTCTGGCTTGCGGTGCCATGCTTGGCCGGGAATCGGCAACGGCTGGCGGAGCGGGCTGGCGCAGGTCACCGAACATGCGCTCGTAATAGGCCATCGATTCCTGCGCGGCAGGCAGCGGCATCGGCTGCTGGCGGTAGGCCATTTCGGCATAGCTGCGCGGCGAGGAGGCTTGCGGCGGTGGCAGAATGATCGGTGTGGCCTGTGTGGCCGGGCGCTGGATTTCGCCGGTTTCCATATCCACCTCGGCCGCCGGTTGCAGGCCGGCCTTCGCCCCCGAGAGTGCCTTGGTTAACGCGGTAAGCAGGAAGCGATACAGCGCCTGCGATTCGCGAAAGCGCACTTCGATCTTGGTCGGGTGGACGTTGACATCGACCCCTTCGGGATCAAGCTCCAGAAACAGGCAGTAGGCCGGATGGCGCTCATGGTGCAGCACATCGCGGTAGGCTTCGCGCAGCGCATGCTGCACCACCTTGTCGCGCACGAAGCGGCCATTCACAAAGAAATACTGGCCATCGCGGCTGGATTTGCCCAAGGTGGGCGAACCGGCCAGGCCATGAAGACGCAGGCTGCCGACGCCTTCATCCAGCGCAATGGCGCTTTTCACGAATTCCTCGCCCAGAATGGCGGCGGCACGGCGCGCCAGATCACCGCGCAGCAGGCGTGCCTGGGCACGGCTGTTGTGGGTGAGGGCAAAATGGATGTGCGGGTGAGCCAGCGCAATGCGCTTGACCATGTCATCGCAATGCGCGAATTCGGTCGATTCGGATTTCAGGAACTTGCGCCGGGCCGGCGTCTGGTAATACAGATCATGCACTTCAACCGTGGTGCCTGCGGCCAGTGCGGCGGGTTGCGGTTCGTGCAGCTTGCCGTGGTCAACCTCGATGCGCCAGGCATGGTTGCCGGATTCATGGCGGCTGGTCAGCGCCAGGCGTGATACCGAGGCAATGCTGGCCAATCCTTCGCCCCGAAACCCGAGCGTAGCCACGCGGCCCAGATCGTCGAAATCGCGGATCTTGCTGGTGGCATGCCGATGCAGCGCCAGATGCAGATCCTCGTGCTCGATGCCGCAGCCATCGTCGATCACCTTGATCAGCTTGGTGCCGCCCGCCTGCAGTTCGACCTGAATGCTCTGGCTGCCGGCATCCACGCTGTTTTCCAGCAGCTCCTTCAGCGCGGAAGCAGGGCGCTCGACCACCTCGCCTGCAGCGATCTGGTTGACGAGATGATCCGGGAGAAGATGAATGCGGGGCATGGCGGTGTGGCAGCCTGGATGAAGCGGAAATGGCTGCCAAGTATAACAGCCGGATGCACGGATTCGCGTTTGGGTGCTGCCGTTCGGGCTACACCACTTGATGGGCAGGTATCGGCTGGGAGCGGATATTCGATGTAGGGCGCAATAAACGAAGTGCATTGCGCCGGATGTTTGCAGTAAACCATCTGGCGCAATTCGCGTCGCTCATTGGCGCCCTACGGATTGCGCAGTACGCGATTACCCCCCCCAAAAAAAACTGCTCATATGGCGGATATGATATATTACATCGCCAAATTTATATGAAGACTTTAGCTTTGTTGGGAAATTTCTACTTAAATAATCTAGGATTCGTCGAAACACCATAAGCTGGGCCAGCCCCTCCCGAACTTGCCATCTGGCAGTGGGTAACATCGTTACTCAATTGCGCGACGATGTATTTATCGTCCCCACCTATAGCCGATAGAATATGGACGCAAGCATAAGCTACTACCGTTTCCTCTATATGAGCTTCAGAAACTGAGTTTGTTACGGGCATATATACCCATTCGCATGACCCAGTGCCGGCTGCGCTGCAATCGTCTACATCTTTGTAAAGAGAATTCTTTGTTCCTGGTTCCAGCCAGGTTGACTCCCCAATAGAAGGCTGCGTAAGTCCTTCTGTCTTGCTTGTGTCAAGGCGGTCGATTAGGTCGCGAATTGTTGTCGTATCATTGTTTCCTAGATTGAAGGATGTCCATTGCCCAATTTGGCAACCTGCATAGTGATATGATGAACCAATAGCAAAATAATATGCTTGCCCTTCAGTCTGGCTGGATGGTTGAAATCCAGCAGGTAAGCCATTAATCACATCTGTCAGCGGATTGATAGGGTCGTAAAGAGTTGGGCTGTTCGTGGTGTTATTCCAGAGGCCAGTATCTTGAAATAAACATTGCGGCACTGCGACTGGGAAAAGACTATGATCTGATACAGATCCAGGCGGATTTATCCCAGCAACTGCAGTTGCGGAAACTGGCACAGAACTCTCACCAAATACCTTCGCCAAGAAAGTTAAAACAGGACCTCCATTATCACTTCCTTGTTTTGTGACGGTCACTTGAACTGCGGGAGCATCATAAATCCCCTTCGTTGAGTGCAAAGTAGTAATTGTATGAGTTAAGTCCCACCAACCTGAAGTTACGGAGGCTATCTCCAACGTCTGGTTATCGGCTTTGTTCAGCGTGATTGCAGCTCCAGCCTTCGCTTCTGCACTGGACCAATTGGGCGTTGCAGGGTTCGTTATCGTCACGCAATTAGCATCTCGATGCAAGCAGTTGGCCCCAGCTAATGCAGCTGCATCTGCTGCATTCTGTAGTTGATTGCGCACAACAAATAGATTGCCTATGTCAATAGCTAAGGCACCAATCCCAATTAAGGTCAAAAGCAATATGGCTGTCAATATGATTATGGCGCCTTTTTGCTTGCTATTTGGTCTTCCGTGACATGCGCAGAATTTGAATGGCTGTACTCTGTTTTCATTAAGCATGTTCATCTCCTGTGCCCTATATCCATGCCTATTCATTACGCATAACAGTTGTTGCGGAAATTACGAATGGCTTGTCGAGCGCAATTAAAAGTTTTCCGATTACCAGTCCAGTATAGGTATAATTTACTTGCACGCTGAGTTGATCGTCAAAGTTAATGCCACTCCTGACAGCCTGTACCACCGGCGTTGCAGGAGAGAAAGAAATTAAATGGTTTTCGCAGTAGTTGGCGGCTATATTTTGAATTTCACTAATACTCATCTTTGTATTTGCAGGTGGCGTTGTCGTGTTGTCAAGCCGAACAACAATACCTGCTCTTGCCGCCTCTCTGCTTGCATTGGTAATAACCGCTTTATCAAATAGCATAAAGCTAAACTCAACAATTCCAAAAACCAGCAGGAGAAATAAGGGAAGCACTATTGCAAACTCTACAGCAGCAACGCCATTTGAGTATCGTAATTGCATTTTTCTCTCCAGTAGAAAATAAATCAGGCCAGTATTTGTCGGGGTGGTGAAAAAAATGCCCGGCCTCAGTCAAATATGGCATGGTGTAAGCTGAGATAATCCAAACACACCAACTATCTATTTTTAACAGTCTTGTGAAAAACCAAGCACAAAATTTCAGCCAGAAAATTGATTGGAGTAAAGCCTGAATGCTTCATTGCCGGGTCAGTTTTTGCGCATTTTTTTGTAAGATTTGTCATCCATAGGACATATTCCCATATCTCAAGCATGGGATTTATTCACCTATAGCCTATTATTTTCTTGATGCTTCAAAAAGTATGTTTATCTGATGATAGGTAGCGACTGTTCCTGGTCAAGCTGCAGATATCAGTTGCATTGCAGATCCCGAAACTGAACCAGTTGATTGTGGTCGATTGTTACGGAGTCAGAATGACAAAAAGCCCAGGGTGCATACCGTGGGCTTTTGTGGCCGGCCAATTCCTACTGAAAGTCCGGCAGACATTGCTTTTGCCGGGATGACCTTGCTTATTCCTCCTCGCACATCAGCGCGCTTTGCACCACATGGCGGGTGAGGTGGGGGGCGAACAGCTCGATGAATTCATACACATAGCCGCGCAGATAGGCATCCTTGCGGATGCCGATGCGGGTGAGCGAGGGCTCGAACAGGTGCGAGGCATCGATGGCGGTGAGGTTGACATCCTTGTCTGCCTCGTAGGCCATGCTGGCGATCAGGCCGACCCCCAGTCCCAGGCCGACATAGGTCTTGATCACGTCAGTGTCGATCGCGGAGAGCGCAACCTGCGGCACCAGCCCGCGTGAAGTGAAAGCCTGGTTGATCTGCGAGCGGCCGGCAAAGGCGAAATCGTAGGTGACGATTGGCCAGGCGGCGATATCTTCCAGCGTGATCTTGTGATCCAGCTGGGTAAGCGGATGGCCGTTGGGGACGACCACGCTGCGGTTCCATTCAAAGCAGGGCAGCATGGCCAGTTCCGGATAAAGCGCGATGCCCTCGGTGGCGACTGCAATATCGGCCTCGCCCTCGATCACCATTTCGCTGATCTGGGTCGGGCTGCCTTGCTTGAGGGAGAGGCGCACCTGCGGGTAGCGCTCGATAAAGGCCTTGATTGCCTTGGGCAGCGCATAGCGGGCTTGCGTATGCGTGGTGGCAATCGTCAGGCTGCCGTTTTCCACCTTCACGAATTCTTCGCCGATGCGCTTGAGGTTTTGTGCCTGCAGCAGCATGCGCTCGGCAATGCGCAGCACTTCCTTGCCGGGGCCGGTAACATCGACCACGCGTTTGCCGTTGCGGATGAAGATCTGCACGCCGAGTTCATCTTCAAGCATGCGGATCTGCTTGGAAATGCCGGGTTGCGAGGTATGCAGCTTTTCAGCGGCTTCCGTCACGTTCAACCCCTGCTTGTAGACTTCGACCAGATAGCGCAGTTGCTGCAGTTTCATGATGGCCTCTTAATAACCATGAATTATTTCATATAAAGATATCAGTCTTATGTGTATATAAGCAACGTGGTTATCATTTTCCTCGTAAATAGCGAGGGGAACAGGAATGGAAGCGGGTTACATCATTGCAGGACTGGCTGTCGGCTTTATCGTCGGGTTGACTGGCGTGGGCGGCGGTTCGCTGATGACTCCGATCCTGCTCTGGTTCGGCATCAACCCTGCTACCGCAGTGGGAACCGATCTGCTGTATGCGGCGATCACCAAGGCGGGTGGCGTGGTAGTGCATCACAAGCAGCGCAATATCGACTGGCGCATTACCGGCTGGCTGGCGGCCGGCAGCGTGCCTGCCGCACTGCTTACCGTGCTCGCGCTGCATATCGCACAACCTGATATCGGCACACTCAACGCCGTGATCAAGCATGGCCTGGGCTTTGCGCTGATCCTGACCGCGCTGGCCATCATCTTCAAGAAAAACCTGCTGTCTTTTGCCCAGCGCCATGCCGGCGACTGGCTGAACATGCCGCAACACAAGCTCGATTACCTGACCCTGGCCATCGGGCTGCTGCTTGGTGTGATTGTTACGCTGACTTCGATCGGCGCCGGTGCGCTCGGTACCGTGGCGTTGTTCCTGCTCTATCCGCTGATCCCGACCTCGCGCCTGGTCGGCACCGAAATCGCGCATGCCGTACCGCTGACCGCGATCGCCGGCCTGGGCCATGCCGGTCTGGGTAATATCGACTGGTTCGTGCTGAGCAGCCTCTTGGCGGGTTCGCTGCCCGGCATCTGGATGGGCAGCCGGCTGACTGGCCGTGCCCCGGACAAGATTCTGCGCCCGTGCCTGGCGGTGATGCTGGCGCTGGTGGGTGGTAAGCTGGTACTGATTTGAAGTAAAAAGCGGTTTTGCCGGACAAAAATGTTCGCCCGACTTCGACTGGAATGTGAATCATGGATTTTGAACAGAAACTTGCCGCTACCGTGGCACTGCTGAAAAAGATTGAAGCCGACTATAGCCCGGCGGTCTTTGCCAATTCGTTTGGCGCCGAGGATATGGTGCTGGTCGATCTGATCGCGCGTCACCAGCTCAATATCGGCGTATTCAGCCTCGATACCGGCCGCCTGCCGGCCGAGACCTACACGCTGATGGAGAAAACCGCAGAAAAATACCCGCAACTCAAGGTGCAGGTGTTTTTTCCGGATGCGGCGCAAGTTGAAGCCTACGTGAACAGCAACGGCATCAACGCGTTTTACCATTCGGTAGAAATGCGCAAGGAATGCTGCCGCATCCGCAAGCTCGAACCGCTCAAGCGCGCACTGGCAAACAAGAAAGCCTGGATCACCGGCCTGCGCCGCGAGCAATCGCCCACCCGCACCGACATGGCGGCGCAGGAGTACGATGCCGGCAACGGGCTGGAAAAATTCAACCCGCTGCTGGAATGGTCTGAGAAGGAAGTCTGGGCCTACATCCGCGCCAACGATGTGCCGTACAACGAACTGCACGACAAGCATTACCCTTCGATCGGCTGCGCGCCTTGTACCCGCTCGATCGCGATGGGCGAGGATATCCGCGCCGGGCGCTGGTGGTGGGAAAATCCGGAATTCAAGGAATGCGGCTTGCACATCAAGAAGATTTGATGCTTCCTTTCTGATGAAAAGAGCGGCCCGGCAATATGCACGGGCCGTTTTGCATGCAGGACTTGCGCAATCATGATCGATTGCAAGCCGGGCAAAAAAGCCGGGGCGGGTTTAAAATAGCGCGCATGCGCCAAGACCCCGTTCCTCATTCCGGTTATCTGCTTGAATCGCCCCAGCGCCAGCGTTTCAGGCCGCCGCCGGAACTGGCTGCCTATATCGATAACTACCTGTATCTCGATATCTCGGCCGACAACACTGATCTGCCTCGTCTGCTGCCGGGAACGGGTGCGGCGTGCTTCTTTTTTTACGGTACTTCGCTCAATGTGCGTGATCACCACGCAGGGGTTCAGCAGAGCAACCAGAATGCCTTCCTGATCTGCAATCGACATCATGTGCTGGATCTTTCCGCCAGCGCTGCCAGCGGATTGATGGTGGTGAATTTCCGGCCTGGCCGTCTGTGGCATTTTACCGATGCCTCGTTTGCCGAACTGCAGGACAAAATCACCCCGCTGGCCGATCTGTGGGGCAGTGGTGCGCAGGAAATCATCGAGCAGCTGGCCACTGCCAGCAACGTGCATGAACGTGCCGCACTCCTGTCATATTTTTTCTTGCGTGTGCTGCGCCAGCGCAAGACATCCCGGCTGGATCTGCTGCTGGACATGCTCTACCTGTCGCCCACCACCCGCATTGCCGATCTGGCCGAGCAGGGAGGCTGGAGCCTGCGCCATTTCGAGCGCCAGTTCGCGGCCACCTATGGCGTAACCCCGAAATACTTCGCACGTGTGGCGCGCTTGCAGCAGGTCGCGCGCAAGCTGGCGCTGGAGCCCGCCAGCAATACGCTGGAGAGCGCGCTCGATGCCGGTTTTTTCGACCAGTCCCACTTCATTCACGAACTGGACAAGCTGGCTGGCCTGTCTTCGGGCGAATTGGCGCGTGGCGTACGTGAGCGCCCGCACTTTTATAATCCCAAAGCCCTGCAATGGTATCTTTCCCATATCCATACCCTGGCCAACGAGCTGGGTACAGGCGATATTCCATTGCATTTGCAGATAAAAACACCGAAATAAGCTGGATGTGCGCCTCGTCCGCCGTGCGAGCGCGCCACCCAAAGTGACTGTTCGCAGTCATCACGACAATTGGAGGAAACCATGGCAAAAGCAATGATCCTGGCCGCTGGCCAGGGTACCCGCGTTCGACCGCTGACCCGCGACGTACCAAAGCCGATGATCCCTATTCTGGGCAAGCCGGTGCTGGAATACATCATCGAGCACCTGGCGCGCCACGGCGTGAAAGAGATCATGATCAATGTCGCCTTCATGCATCGCAAGATCGAAGAATACTTTGGCGATGGTCACCGCTGGGGCGTGGAGATCGGTTATTCCTACGAAGGTGTCTACGACCACGGCGATATCCTGCCCAAGCCCAAGGGCTCGGCCGGCGGCATGAAATACATCCAGGACAACAGCGGCTTCTTCGATGACACCACGCTGGTGCTGTGCGGCGATGCGATCATCGATCTGGATATCGGTGCCGCGCTGCACGAACACAAGGCCAAGGGCGCGATTGCCAGTGTGGTTGCACTCGATGTGCCGCGCGAAGAGGTGAAGAACTACGGCATTGTCGTGGCCGACAAGCAGGGCAAGATCCTGTCGTTCCAGGAAAAACCCTCCCCGGAAGAAGCCAAGAGCACGCTCGCTTCGACCGGCATCTATATTTTCGAGCCGGCCGTGCTGGATCACGTGCCCTCGAACGAGGTTTTCGACATCGGCAGCCAGCTCTTTCCGTCGCTCGTGGCCAAGGGCTTGCCGTTCTATGCCCAGAATCGATTCTTCAACTGGATCGATATCGGCCGCGTCACCGATTACTGGAGCGTGTTGCAGCGCGTGCTACGCGGCGAAGTTGCGCAGATGGATATGCCGGGCAAACAGGTCAAGCCGGGTGTCTGGGTCGGTATCAATACCCGCATCGACTGGGACAAGGTGGAAATCGAAGGTCCGGTGTATATCGGCTCCAGCGTCAAGATTGAACCGGGCACCAAGATCATCGGCCCGACCTGGATCGGCCATGGCAGCCACCTGCGCCCGAACAGCACAGTGGTGCGCTCGGTGCTGTTCGAATACACGCGCATCGGCGAGGGTATGATCTTCAGCGAAATGATCGTCTCGCCGCGTTACTGTGTGGATCGCAAGGGTGATGCGATTTATGTGGGGGATGATCGCAGTACGTTGCGATGGGGCGATGCCCGCGGCTGAAAACCTGTTCATCAGGTGGCTGCGCCTTCGCATCTTGCGGTCGGGTGATACTCGAAACCCGCAAAAGGGGCTACCTTCGGGTCGTCCTCATGTATTCGCACATACATTGCAGTTTCTGCGCGCCGGGCTCCTTGTTGAAGGCTTGCCTGAGTTGGCCTGATGCAGCTAGACCCTTAAATCCGTGCCGGATCTAATGCCGGCACTTTGCATTTTGAAGAACTGACCAACATGCAATCTGAACGCCATCTGCTGGAGCTGCTTGCGCCGGCCAAGAATCTGGAATCCGGCCGGCAGGCCATTTTGCACGGTGCCGATGCGGTGTATATCGGCGGGCCGGCGTTCGGTGCGCGCGCGGCGGCTGGCAATACGGTGGCCGATATCGGCGAACTCGCGGAGTTTGCCCATCGCTATCGAGCGCGCGTGCTGGTGGCGCTCAATACCATCCTGCATGACCACGAGCTCGAAGAGGCGCGCAAGCTGGTCTGGCAACTGTACGAGGCCGGGGCGGATGCGCTGATCGTGCAGGATATGGGCTTGCTACAACTCGATCTGCCGCCGATTGCGCTGCATGCCAGCACGCAAACCGACAACCGTACCGTGCAGAAAGTACGCTTTCTGCAGGATGCTGGTTTCTCGCAGATTGTATTGGCACGCGAATTGTCGCTTGAGCAGATTCGCGAAATTGCCGCCGAGACCACGGCCAAGCTGGAGTTTTTCATCCACGGTGCGCTGTGCGTGAGTTACAGCGGCCAGTGCTACATCAGCCACGCCCAGACCGGGCGCAGTGCCAATCGCGGCGAATGCGCACAGCTCTGCCGCCTGCCTTATGCGCTCGCCGATGCCAGCGGTAACATCATCGCGCAGGATCAGCATCTGCTCTCGCTCAAGGATATGAACCAGAGCCACAATCTGCGCGCGCTGATCGATGCCGGTATCAGTTCGTTCAAGATTGAAGGGCGGCTGAAGGATCTGAGCTACGTGAAGAACGTCACCGCCCATTACCGGCGCCTGCTCGATGAAATCCTGACCGATCTGCCCGGCTACCGGCGCGCTTCGGCTGGAACCTGCGAATTCTTCTTCACGCCCCAGCCCGAGAAAAGCTTCAATCGCGGCGCTACCGATTACTTTCTGCAAGGGCGCAAGATCGATATCGGCTCGTTCCTGACGCCGAAGTTTGCCGGCGAGCCTGTCGGCCGGATCACGCGCCTGAACCCGCAGTGGTTCGAGATCGCCAGTGAAGCGGAGATCCACAATGGTGACGGTTTCAGCTACTTTAACGCGAAGAGCGAGCTGGTCGGTTTGCGCATCAACCGCGCGCAGGGCTTGCGTCTGTTTCCGAACGAAATGCCAGCCGATCTCGCCGTGGGCATGACGCTCTACCGCAATCTGGACCACGAATTCGAAAAACAGCTGGAAAAGGATTCGGCCGAGCGCCGTATCCGCATCGATCTGCAGCTGGCCGATACGCCCGATGGCCTCGCGCTGACCGTGGTCGATGAGGATGCTGTTTCAGCTACCGCCACCTTGAGTCTTAACAAGGAACCCGCGCGCGATGCCGAGCGGGCGCAGCAGGGCATGCGTGATGCGCTGGCCAAGCTGGGCAACACCATCTACCGAACCGGCAATATCACGCTGAATCTCGCAGAAGCCTGGTTCGTGCCCGCGTCGGCCATCAATGCCTTGCGCCGTGATGCGGTGGAAAAACTCGAAGCCGCGCGTGCGGCGGCCTATGTCCGGCCTCAGCGCTGTGCCGCCGTGCAGCCACCCGCTGCCTATCCGGCTGAAACACTGAGCTATCTGGGCAATGTCAGCAACCAGGCCGCGCGCGATTTCTATACCGCACACGGCGTCAAACAAATTGCCCCGGCATATGAGCAAAACCGCGAAACCGGCGAAGTCTCGCTGATGATCACCAAACATTGCCTGCGTTACAGCTTCAACCTTTGCCCCAAGCAGGTGAAGGGAACGCGGCCCGACCCCCTGCAACTCACGCGCGGGCAGGATCGTTACACGCTGAAATTTGATTGCAAGCGGTGCGAGATGCACGTAACCGGCCGTCTCAATAAAAAAGGATAAGCATGACCCAACCCACCATCCTGATCACCGGCTGCTCCAGCGGCATCGGCCTTTGCTGCGCCCAAGGGCTCGTTGCCCGCGGCTGGCGCGTGTTTGCCACGGTGCGGCGCGAAGAAGATGCAGCGGCCCTCGCCGGCGCGGAAGTATTGTTTCTGGAGCAGACCGACTCTGCCAGCGTACAGGCGTGTGCGGCAGACGTTCTGCGTCGCACCGGAGGGAAGTTGGACGCGGTGTTCTGCAATGCCGGGTTGGGTGTGCCGGGTGCCATCGAAGATCTGCCGCGCGATGCCTTGCGCTTTCAGTTCGAAACCAATGTGTTCGGCACCATCGAATTGATCAACGCCCTGCTGCCGGCCATGAGAAAGCAGGGGCATGGCAAGATCATCATCAACAGCTCGATCCTCGGCTTTGCCGCCATGCCGTACCGCGGTGCCTACAATGCCAGCAAATACGCGCTGGAGGGCTTTGCCGACACCTTGCGCCAGGAGTTGTACGGATCGAATATCTTCGTGTCGCTGGTGGAACCCGGCCCGATCAAGAGCAGGTTCCGTGCCGCCGCGCAGGCGCAGTTCGTCCGCTGGGTAAAACCTGAAGCGAGCTTTCATCAGGCAGCGTATGTGGCCATGGCCACGCGGCTGGCCAAGCCGGGTGTGGCTAATCCGTTTACCTTGCCACCCGATGCGGTGCTGGATGATGTCTGGCGCATCCTGCAGGCGCGGCGACCCGCCGCGCGCTACCAGCAAACCAAACCCTCCAAAGTTTTCTGGTACCTGCGCCGTTTCCTGCCCACCCGCTGGTTCGATCAAGCCTGCCTGAAGGGTTCGGGCGATGAGCCCGGCCATGCCTATGGACGCAAACAGCAATAATCAGGATTCAGGCAACAAAAAACCCGGCAATTGCCGGGTTTTTTGTTGAAGCCAGAAACGCTTAGCGAATAACGCGAGCGCCCTTGCCCTTCATGGCTGCTTCCACTTCTTCCACGCGCACCATGGAGGTGTCGCCCGGGGTGGACATGGCCAGTGCGCCGTGTGCTGCGCCGTATTCAACGGCCAGTTGCGGACCCTTGCCTTCCAGGAAGCCATAGGCCAGGCCGGAAGCGAAACCGTCACCACCGCCAACGCGGTCGTAGATTTCCAGGTTGTCGCGCTTCATGGATTCATAGATCTGGCCGTCGTACCAAACCAGAGCGGACCAGTCGTTGACCGAAGCGGTCTTGGCGTTGCGCAGGGTGGTGGCAGCAACCTTGAAGTTCGGGAATGCCTTGACAGCAGTCTCGATCATCTTCTTGAAGCCTTCGGTTTCGATGTTGGTCAGGTGCTCGTCGGCGCCTTCAACTTCGAAGCCCAGGCAGGCGGTGAAGTCTTCTTCGTTGCCGATCATCACGTCGCAGTACTTGGCGATTTCGCGGTTGATCTTCTGTGCGCCTTCCTTGCCACCTTGGCTCTTCCAGAGCGATGCGCGGTAGTTCAGGTCATAGGCAACAACAGTGCCGTACTTCTGGGCCACTTCAACGGCTTCCAGAACGGCTTCCGCGGTGTTGGATGCCAGGGCAGCAAAGATGCCGCCGGTCTGGAACCAGCGAACGCCTTCTTCACCGAACAGCTTTTCCCAGTTCACTTCACCCGGACGGATTTGCGAAGCAGCGGAGTGGCCACGGTCAGAGCAGCCCAGAGCCGGACGCGGACCAAAGCCCTTTTCGGTGAAGTTCAGACCAACGCGGGTGTTGCGGCCCAGGCCGTCGAAATCGCGCCAGATCACGTGGGACATGTCCACGCCGCCTTGCATGATGAAGTCTTCAACCAGCCAGCCCAGATCGTTCTTCGGCAGGGCGGTTACCACTGCAGCACGCTTGCCCCAGCACTTGCGCATGGCGCGAGCCACGTTGTACTCGCCGCCGCCTTCCCAAACCTGGAATTGACGGGAGTTACGCACGCGGCCAAAGCCCGGGTCGAAACGCAACATCACTTCACCGAAGGATACGCAGTCCCATTTGGTTTCAGCAGCGGATTTGATCTTCAATTCAGCCATTTTCAGATTTCCCTTTATCGATGGAAACAATGAACGAAGGGCCGCACCGGCAAAACTGCCGGAACGGCCCGGTACGACGTGTATTCTATTACTTCTTGGCGGCCAGTTCAGCCTTGATCTTGTTCACCAGTTCGATGGTTTCGCGAACCTTCTTCTCGATACCGGCGTAATCCTTGGCTTTCAGGAGTTCCTTGGTGATCAGGTTGGAGCCGATACCGCAAGCAACGATGCCAGCGCCAAACCACTTGCGCAGGGATTCTTCGGTCGGCTCAACACCGCCGGTGGGCATAATGCGGGTCCACGGCATCGGGCCCATTACAGCCTTGACGAAGTCCGGGCCGCCTACGGAAGAACCCGGGAATACCTTGACGATCTCGCAACCGAGTTCCTGTGCATCACCGATTTCGGTGGCGGAACCGCAGCCCGGGCTGTACGGAATACCGCGACGGTTACAAACCTTGCCCACTTCGGCATTCAGCAACGGGCCAACAATGAACTTGGCGCCATTGGCGATATAGATGCCAGCAGTCGGGGCATCAACGATGGAACCCACACCCATGATCACGGAAGGATCAGCCTTGTCGAAGTAACGGGTCACTTCGAGGAAGGTGTAGGCAGCGTAATCGCCGCGGTTGGTGAATTCAATGCACTTGGCGCCACCGTTGGCACAGGCCTGGATCACGTTCTTGCACACTTCGACATCCGGATCATAAAACACCGGAATGATCGACTGTTCCATCATCGCGGCCAGAACGGCCATACGGTCTTTTGCTGCCATTGCAAAGTCTCCTGAAAGTAATAAAACAACACGCACGAGTACGAAATTGAAATTCCAACTACATATTTTCGCGCAACAAGCTGGTGCAAATCAAGGCATATGCACAGCCGTAAGTCGGGCTGCATTGAACCATGCAGGTTTGCGCATGCTGTTGATGTGCATCAAGCCAAGGCATGTAGTAAAACAACAAAAACTACATGACTACATTTTGGGAGGAAGGCACCTTAATGGTTCATGGTGGAATTGTACGCACCGATACGGATCACGTGCAGGGGCAAAAACAAGGCGGTAGAGCACAAAATCGGATCGGTCAGGCAAGTCTTGTTGAATAAAAATGTTTGTAATCATGTGATTATTTAAATCGGGCACGACGCTTGCTTTCGGTGCGTCACTGTTTTCATGCACCAACATACCTCAAAGTAACGGAGACCCCTGTGGAGCAACTCAAACTCGCCAACGATACGCTCTTCATATTGCTTGGCGCCATCATGATTCTGGCGATGCACGCCGGCTTTGCCTTCCTTGAGCTGGGCACCGTGCGCAAGAAAAATCAGGTCAATGCCCTGGTCAAGATCCTGACTGATTTTGCCGTATCCGCCATTGCCTACTTTTTCATCGGCTATGGCATCGCCTACGGTGTGCACTTTTTTGGACCCGCCACGGAGCTTGCCCAGAAAAGTGGCTACGATCTGGTCAAGTTCTTTTTCCTGCTGACCTTTGCCGCGGCCATCCCGGCCATCGTGTCTGGCGGTATTGCAGAACGTGCCAAATTTCATCCGCAATCTGCGGCGACCTTCCTGCTGGTCGGTCTGGTCTATCCCTTTTTCGAGGGCATGATCTGGAATAACAACTTCGGCGTACAAGAGTGGTTCAAAGCGGAACTTGGCGCCAACTTCCACGATTTCGCCGGTTCGGTAGTGGTGCATGCTGTGGGCGGCTGGATTGGTCTGGCTGCCGTACTGTTGCTGGGTGCACGACGTGGTCGCTATAACAAGCAGGGCCAGGTATCCGCCCATCCGCCATCATCCATTCCTTTTCTCGCACTGGGTGCCTGGATTCTGATCGTGGGCTGGTTTGGCTTTAACGTGATGAGTGCGCAAAAGCTGGAAGGTATCTCGGGTCTGGTTGCCATGAACTCGCTGATGGCCATGGCTGGCGGCACGCTGGTCGCGATGAAACTGGGCAAGAACGACCCCGGCTTTATCCACAATGGCCCGCTGGCTGGTCTAGTCGCGGTCTGTGCTGGCTCGGATATCATGCACCCGATTGGCGCATTGGTAGTCGGCTGTGTGGCTGGCGCGCTGTTTGTGTGGCTGTTCACCATCACGCAAAACAAGTGGAAGATCGACGATGTGCTGGGTGTCTGGCCGTTGCATGGCCTGTGCGGCGCATGGGGCGGCATTGCCGCCGGCATCTTCGGCTTGCCAGCACTCGGCGGGCTGGGAGGCGTTACCTTCTCAGCCCAGCTCGTTGGCACCTTGATGGGCATTGCCATTGCATTCTCGGGTGGCCTGATCGTGTACGGCCTGCTCAAGAAGACCATCGGCATCCGCCTGGATGACGAAGAGGAATTTAACGGTGCCGACTTGTCTATCCACAAGATCACCGCCACGCCGGAGCGTGAGACCAACTGGTAACCGGTGTGATAACTAGAAATAAAGTCTGTCGGGCTGAATCAAAGTCTGTCGGGCTTTTTTGAAACTGCACCAGAATAACAAAGGCCCACGGGAAATCCTGTGGGCCTTTTCTCTATCGTCAGCCACGGATACCGTACGGTTTCGATAACGTGGGAAGTACCGCAATACATATCAGCAAGCCTTCATGCATGCCTTGGTTCGACTTGAAGATAATTGCGATGCGCTTGGCTCAACAGACGTCTTGCTATGTTGTAGCAATAAAGGCTTCGATTGAAGCTAAAGGAGCTTCATGTGTTGATGGATATCCTATTTGGTGTTTATCGCCAGAGGGTTCTGAGCTTGTTGCTGCTCAATCCTGAACATGACTACCATGTCCGGGAATTGGCCAGGATTACGGGCACGACTGCCGGGACGCTGCACAAGGAACTCACCAAGCTCGCGGGGATAGGGCTCCTGCTACGCAAGGAGCAGGGCAATCAGGTTCGTTATCAGGCAAATCGAGACTGCCCTGTGTTTACTGAACTGGCCGGACTATTTCGCAAGACTACCGGTATTGTCGGGGGGGCTGGCTGATGCGTTGCTACCTCTCAAACCGCAATTCGCCCTGATATTTGGATCCGTAGCGCGTGGCGAAGAATCGGCCGGCAGCGATGTTGATTTGTTGCTGATTGGCGAGTTGGGTTTTGCTGAGGTTGTGAAGGCGCTTTACCCAGCACAAACAACCTTGCAACGCGAGATCAATCCGGTCATTTATACCCCAGCAGAACTTGCCCAGCGTTTCCGGGCAGGTGATCCATTTATTCGAGAAATGCTGGCCAAACCCAAGCTGTTCATAACAGGGGCAGAAGATGACCTTGGAAAACTTATTGGCGATTCACAAGCTGCATCGCTTTGAGGCCGGCCCCGCAGGCATCCAGAAACTATTGGCGGCAGCCGAACGTAATCTGGCCGATGCGGGGATCGCTGCGCTGAGTTCCGAAAACCGTTTCGATGCGGCCTACAAAGCCATCATGCAGTGCGCGATGATCGCTCTCTGGGCTAATGGTTACCGCACCGCCACCCGGAATTTCTGGTGCAATAAGAATCTAGGCGGCCATCTCGCTCAAGCCCTTGCTGGGTTTCTTGCAGTGGCGACATGGCCGGCTGGTTAATTCAGGCCAAATTGTGCCTTGAGTTCGCGTAGATAGCGGCGACTGACCGGGACTTTGTGTCCGCAGCGGGTGACAATTTCCGCCAGGCCATTTTCGACCAGGCGGATTTCATTGATATGGTCGAGATTGACCAGATACTGCCGGTGGCAGCGAATCAGTGGCGTGCGGTCTTCGATCGTGCGTAACGTCAGCTCGGTAAAACGGTCTTCCCCATCACTGGAGACAACATACACCCCGCTGAGCCGGGATAGGGCGTACTCAATTTCATCCGGGCGCAGCAGAAAAATGCGGTTGAGGCTGGAGCAGGGAACGTGGCGCAGCGGGGCGACGTATTCCAGCGCTTGCAGATTCTGGGTGCCGAGTTCCTTGCGCAGGCGTGCCAGTGTCTTGGTCAGGCGCGAAAAGGTAAGTGGCTTGAGCAGGTAGTCGAAGGCATTTTCTTCGAAAGCACGCACCGCATATTCGTCATACGCGGTCAGAAAAACAATATGCGGCGTGCGTTCACGATCCAGCATGGCGAGCATTTCCAGGCCGCTGATCTGGGGCATCTGGATGTCGAGGAACACCACGTCGGGCCGCAGATGCTGAATGGCGGCTAGGGCTTCGATGGCATTGGCGCATTCGCCGACAATCTCGATATCTTCGACTTGCGCCAGCAGTGACCGCAATTCAATGCGGGCAAACAGTTCGTCATCGACCAGAATGGCTTTCAGCATACGGCAACCCTCTCTCTGGGTAATCGCAGAATCACTCGGGTGAATTGCTGCGCTGCATGCTCCACCGCCACCCCGTACCCATCCCCAAAACGCCCCTTGAGCCGACGATCGACGAGCCCCATACCCAGGCCATCGCCACCGTTCCCAGGCTGATAACGTCCGGCATTGTCTTCGACCCATATATCGATGCCTGAAGCATGTTCGCGCGCGCCGATGCGCACACTGCCAATGCCGAACAGATGCGATGTGCCGTGTTTGATCGCATTTTCCACGATCGGCTGCAGGGAAAATGCCGGCAACTGGATATCCTGCAGCGATTCGGGGACATCAATATCCACCTGCAGGCGACCGGAAAAACGGGTCAGCTCGATCTGCAGATAGGCATGGACATGTTCAAGCTCATCCTGCAACGACACTTCGTCGCAGGGGCGCTTGAGATTCTTGCGGAAAAAGGTCGAGAGGTACTGCACCAGTTCGCGCGCACGCTCCGGATCGTGGCGGATGACGGCCGACAGGGTGTTGAGCGCATTGAACAGGAAGTGGGGATTGACCTGGGCATGCAGCAGCTTGATTTCGGACTGTGCCAGCAAGCGTTTTTGCTGTTCGTACTTGCCTGCCAGAATCTGGTTGGAAAGCAGGCGGGCAATACCTTCGCCCAGCGTGCGGTTGATGGATGAAAAAATCTTTGACTTGGGCTCGTAGAGCTTGATCGTACCGATCACCTGCTCGTTCTCCCCGCGCAGGGGAATCACCAGAGACGAGCCCAGCCGGCAATGGGGCTGGATCGAGCAGCGATAGGCCGTTTCATTGCCATCGGCATAGACCACTTCGTTGTTGCTGATGGCCTGGTAGGTGTGGTGCGAGGTGATGGGCGTGCCCGGCAGGTGATGGTCGGCACCGATACCGGTGAATGCCAGCAGTTTTTCCAGGTCGGTAATGGCTACGGCGCCGACACCGGTTTCCTCGTGGATGATACGGGCCACCTTCATGCTGTTTTCCTGGTTCAATCCTTCACGCAATGCGCCTTCGGCCCGTGTCGCAATGCGAAATGCCTTGGCCGAGAAGGCAATCGAATATTTTTCCTGCGTGGCGCGGCGATCCAGCAGCAGGCGCATGAACATGGCCGCGCCGAGCATATTGGTCACGGTCATGGGCAGGGCAATATCCGTCACCAGACGCATGGCGGCAGGGAAGGGGCGCACCATGAGCAGCAGGATGCTCATCTGGGCAATTTCGGCGAGCAAGGCCACCAGCCCGGCAATGCCCGGATGAAAGATGTCGGTCATGCGTCCGCGCTTGAGCAAATGCCGATGCGCCAGCCCGCCGATTACCCCTTCGGCAATCGTCGAGACCATGCAGGCAAAAGCCGTTATGCCACCCATCGAGTAACGATGCAGTCCGCCAGTCAGCCCTACGGCGAACCCGACCGAAGGCCCGCCCAGCAATCCCCCCAGCACTGCGCCGATGGCACGGGTGTTGGCGTAGGAATCGTCCACCGGCAGGCTGTAATAAGTACCCATGATGCAGAACACGGAGAAGATTCCGTAGCACAGCAGCTTGTGCGGCAGTCGGATGGTGACCTGCATCAGTGGAATGAACAGCGGGGTCTTGCTCAACAGGTAGGTGATGACCAGATAGAAGCACATCTGTTGCAGCAGCAAGAAAATCAGATTGAGTTGATCGCTCATGGGCAATGACAATGTATGGATGCGGCGATTAAATCAGAAATAAGCGAGCGGCCTTGCCGGAAATATTTCACCACCTGCGGTATTGGCCCTGCCTGTCGGTGGCGGATGGTCGTTTACGGTTTGGTCCGGCTAAAGCTAACAAAAACAATGCCTTGTCGCAGTATGTTTGTTGGCAGCGGTCGGTATGCGCTCGGGAATGGTTGCCGGTGCGGCGTGAGCGGTTCAGCAAAAAAACCGCCAGGCGGTAAAGCCTGGCGGCAACGGAGGTTGGGAGAGCAGGGTCAGGCAGCTTCCGGCACCAGACGGGTGGTGGTGCGCAAGCCCAGCAGCTCTTTCCATTTCTTCAGGGCCGACACCAGAATTGCAAAACCCAGCACCAGCATGATGATCGACAGGGCGGCATTGAACACGCTGTAGCCCTTGACGGCCGGGTTCAGATACACATGGCTGATCATCCAGTAACCGGCGTAGTTCACTGTCACATACAGGTAGGCGAGCGGGAACAGGCAGGTCCACACGTAGCGGCGTTTCTGCCCCACACGCAGGATGATGGTGGCGCCGATGATCAGGCCGACCGAGGCCATCAGCTGATTGGATACACCGAACAGCGTCCATACCGAGTTGATGTCACCCGAATTGAGCAGGTAACCCCACAGCAGGCAGGCTACCAGGCTGGCACCGATGGCGCCCGGGGCCCAGTCCAACTGCTTGAGTTTCGGGTAGAGATCACCGGCGAAATCCTGGATCAGGTAACGCGACACGCGGGTACCGGAATCGATGGCGGTCAGGATGAACACGGCTTCAAACATCACCACGAACTGGAAGAAGTAGGAAGCCAGGCTGCTGAACCAGCTGATCTTGGTAAAGATGTAGGACATGCCCACGGCCAGCGTCACGGCGCCGCCGGTGCGGCCGTAGAGGTCGATGCCGATTTCCTGCGACAGATGCGGCAGGTCGACCACGGTCATGCCCAGGGCCTGGAATGCAGCTTGCGAGGAATTGATGGCGAAATAATCTGCCGGATGCAGGGCGGTCGCGGCGATCAGTGCCATGACGGCAACCAGACATTCGGCCAGCATCGCGCCGAAGGCCACCGGCAGGATATCGCTCCACTTGTCGACCAGCTTGGGTGTGGTGCCGGAACCGATGAAAGCGTGGAAGCCGGAAATCGCACCGCAGGCAATCGTGATCGAGATGAATGGCCAGACCGGGCCGCCCAGTACCGGGCCGCCGCCATGGATGAACTGAGTCACGGCCGGGAACTGGATCGCCGGGTTGATGAACACCACGCCAATGACCAGCGCGCCGAACACGCCGATTTTCATGAAGCTGGAGAGATAACCGCGCGGGGTCAGCAGCATCCATACCGGCAGCGCCGAAGCGAAGAAGGCATAGACCGGCAGGATCAGGCTGACGGTTTCAGCATGCAACGTGAGCCAGTCGCCCAGCATGGTGTGCTGGATGTACGGGCCGGCAATCACGCAGGCCATGATCGCGGCGATGCCCACATACGTGGCGTACTTCATGTTGCCGCCCAGGCGCTCATACAGGCCAAGCGCCATGGCGATCGGGATGGTCATGAATACGGCGAACGCGCCCCAGGGATTGCGCTCCAGCGCATGCACCACCACCATCGACAGGCCGGCCATGGTGATGGTGATGATGAACAGCATCGCCAGGCCGGTGCACCAGCCGGCCACCGGGCCGAGCTCGGCCTTGGCGACTTCGGAGAGCGATTTACCGCTGTGCTTCATCGAAGCAAACAGCACCACGGTATCATGCACCGCACCGCCGATCACACAACCGATCAGCAACCAGAGAAACCCTGGCAGATAACCGAACTGCGCGGCGAGTACCGGGCCGACCAGTGGGCCGGCAGCGGCAATGGCCGCGAAATGCTGGCCGAAATTGACCCATTTCTTGGTCGGCACATAGTTCTTGCCGTCCTGCAGGGTGTGGGACGGGGTGACATGGGTATCGTCCGCCCGCAGTACCTTGCGCACAAAGAACACGCCATAGAGGCGGTAACAGATGGCAAGGATGCAAAGCGTGGCGATCACGAAGGTGATGGCATGCTGCACGATAACGCTCCTTTGATTGATAACGGACGTCACGCTATCAAACGGCAGGCTGGCAATTTGCACCTTTCTCGGCGAGTGGTCGCACGGCGTTATGAGTGGTCGATGCCGGGTGTGAGTGGTTGTCGCTGCGAGGGAGGAATAACCGTATCTGAAGCCGCACGGGCGATGGGGGGGATGGCCCATCGCGCATTTGCCATCGATCAGCACACGGTGCTGGCCGGTTTCGATATCGATGCCGATCAGACGCCTGGCATCGCCGTCACAATCGATGCGCTTGAAACTGACATGGTGTCTGTTTCGGCGCTGGTTTTCTCCTGGCAGTCGCAGGGCATATTCTCGGTCTGGCTTATGCGCTTCACGCTTCGTCGGTCAGGGCAATGGCCAGCCCGGAGGCCATTTCCGGGCTGGAGGTCAACGCGGCACAGTGGCTTTCCGTATTGATGCCATACAGCAGAAATCCATCGCCACTGGCCAGAGGCTTGATGCGCGAGGGAATGTCGTTGTCGTCGCAGATGCGGAACAGGATGCCGGGAAATGCCTCGCGCAAGGCTTGTTCAACTTCGGGGCGGTGCACATTGCCCCCTGCCAGCGTGGTGCATACGGTTTGCAGGAATTCGGGCGTGATCATGCGGCTTCATCCTCATGCTGCATGAAGCGTTCCAGCGCTTGTGAGCGGATGCCCATGACCCGTGCCAGCCAGGGCGGCGGTGCCTTGAGGGTTTGCTGCAGCTGTTCGATAGCCGCAGCCACCGCGCCACCATTGGGGAACTTCACCGGGTGAATGCCGGCGCGAATCACCTTGGCCGCCGCCGGACCGCCGATTGATTGCACATACAGCAACTGGCAATCATCAAGCATGCCGGCGCGTGCCGCATTCGGGTCTTCGGCCTCCTGGCAGTCGGCCGGATCGCGGATATCGATCAGCCGCACATCCTGCTGACCAACTTGGTAAACCAGGAAACGTTTGCACGAACCAAAGTGGCCATCCAGATTTTCCGCAGTATTGGAGGCAACGGCCAGGCGCACGGAATTGGGCAGGTCGCCCTCGGCATAGGGCACAACTGCCGGCAGATCGGCTGCTTCAGCGCCTTCGCCGCCCAGATAGCGCACGGCCTGTTTCATTTCATCGCGGCTCGGGGCATCGCGGTCGTGCTCGAAAATCTTGACCAGGGTGGCAACGGTGACGCGATTGAGCTTGTCCGTGGTGAGCGGGCTGCCCATCTCGGTCAGCAAACCTTCGATCAGCCGGGCCAGGTCACACCCTCCCAGGCTGCGTGCGGCCAGACCGATGCGTGCGGCCACTTCCTTGACTTGTCCTGCTGCGACGTGCTGGCTCATGGGTGTTCTCCAGAAGGGGTAAAGCGTGTTCAGGGGCGAGATTCGAGAATCTGGTTTGCCAAACCACATGCATCGGGCGGTAGGTCGGGTTTTAACCCGACACCCATGCAGGCAGGGATGTCGGAATGAATTCCGACCTACGGGCTAATGGCCGATTACCGAGTTCATTCAAGCCGGGGCGATGCAGTTGGCGGCACACACGTCGGCACACTTCGGAAAATCGGAAACCCCATCGCACTCGGTGCAGGTATCCGGGTTGATCTTGAAATAAGCGCCCTTGTTCATGATGGCGCTGGTCGGGCATTCCGCTGCGCAATCGCCGCAGGCGGTGCATTCATCCGCATTGATCTTCATTGCCATGATTGTTCCTTTCAAAGCGAGTAGGGAGTGGTGAGTAGGGAGTGGTTGGGGGATTCCTGCTGACCATTCCCCACTCCCTACTCCCCGGGTTATTCCACGCCATCCAGCCGCTTGGCCCGCAACGAAATCGGCAGGCGTTCCGGTGCAGGGATGGGATCGATGTAGTAGGCGCCGCCGTTGGCCAGCTTGAGCTCGCCCCCCCATTTGTCCGGGGTATCGAATTCGATCGAGGAGATCGAATCTTCGATATCGCGTTTGGGCAGATAGAACACCAGTCCACCGTCCGAGCCCTTGCGAATCATGATGTTGGCCATGATTTACTCCAGGGAGTGGTGAGTTGGGAGTAGGGAGTAGAGGGCAACCACTCCCCACTCCCTGCTCCCCACTCTCCGTAGTTAACGTACCAGGTCGTAGCCGTAGTCGGTTACACCCAGATACTTCGTATCCGCATCCAGCTTTTCCAGCACGGCGTTGGTCAGCGTGGTGACGATGTACATCATCCCTTCGTAGCCCAGCGTGGTCATGCGGTGCAGGTGGTGGCGATCGAAGATCGGGAAGCCCAGACGGATCAGTGGCACTTCGAATTCCGGACCCTTGGCCAGCGTATCGCGCTGGATGTACTTGCCGTAGCTGCTGCCGATGATGAAATCAGGCTTGTCGGTGAAGCACAGGCTACGCAAGTGCCAGAGGTCGCAACCCGGATACAGTTTGGCGTGCGTGCCGTAGGGCGAGGCTTCGAGCAGCTTGGTCATCTGCTTTTCCCAGCGCTTGTTGCTGTTGTTGCAAACGATGTGGGTCGGCTCGATGCCCAGTTCCAGCAGCACCTTGGTCAGGCCAAGCAGGAAATCCGGATCGCCGTAGATGGCCATCTTCTTGCCATGCAGCCAGGCGTGCGAATCGGTGATCATGTCGACCACGCGGCCGCGTTCCAGCGTGATGCTTTCCGGAATCGGCTTGCCGGTGACTTCGGACACCTTCATCAGGAATTCATCGGTCCAGTCCAGGCCCATCGGGATGTTGGTCGCCGGAACTTCGTGATTCCAGGTGGTGGTGATGTACTTCTTGCTCTTTTCCAGCGTGGTCGGCTGCAGCAGGAACGTGGTCTTGGCGTTTGGCGCATCCTTCACTTCGTCCATGGTGGTGCCGCCCGCGTACATGCTGAAGGTGCCATCGGCCGGAGTGTCGAGCACTTCGGAAGGATCGGAGAGCATGGTGTAATCCACGCCCATTTCCTGCAGGTAGCGCTTGATCACGCGGAAGTTGCCGAGGTAGGTCTCGAAGCCCGGCACGATATTGATCTTGCCGTTGCTGCCGACGACCTTGCCTTCCATGGTCTTTTCGGTGAAGTAGGACAGGATGCCTTCGAGCATGTTGTCCCAGCCGGTGATATGTGAACCGACGAACGACGGGGTATTGGCATACGGAACCGGGAAATCCTTGTCGATGTAGCCTTCGTTCTTGGCGTTACCGATAAAGGCGCCCAAGTCATCACCGATCACTTCGGCGATACAGGTGGTGCACACGGCGATCATTTCTGC
Source organism: Formivibrio sp. oc-25 (assembly GCF_055810895.1). Taxonomy (NCBI): domain Bacteria; kingdom Pseudomonadati; phylum Pseudomonadota; class Betaproteobacteria; order Neisseriales; family Chitinibacteraceae; genus Formivibrio; species Formivibrio sp. oc-25. The sequence goes on from NZ_JBVVOL010000017.1 coordinate 39,327, forward strand.
GCCATACAGGGCGGCTGCGTTTTGCAGGCCTTCGTGCACGTTCTTCTGGCCTCCGAACACGGCAGCATCTTCGGTCATCGAATCGGCGATGAAAGCAACCGGTTCCTTGAAGTGGCGGTTGAAGTAGGTGCGGAAGTAAGCCACGCAACCCTGCGAGCCGTGGATGTAGACCATGGTCTTGTGGAAACCGAGCGCGCACAGCGAAGCGCCGAGCGGCTGGCAGGCCTTGGCCGGGTTGATGGTCAGCGCCTCGCGCTTGAAGTTCAGATCCTGGTATTCCTTGGTGGTGGTCCACTCGAAGGTTTCCTTGATCTTGTCCTTGGAGTGCCCTTCTTCGAAAACACGCTTGTTTTCGATCATGGTGCGGTACTGTTCATCATTGAACAGCGGGAAGCACGGCTTGATTTGGTCGACGGCTTGCATGTTGTTTCTCCTTGCCTGAACCACCAATCCGTGGATTCAGGCCAAAGTGTTTGAATTTCTGTAGGTTGGTGCGGAACGCAGTGAGGCCCAACGTATCCGGTGCCCGAGTTGGGCTTCGCCGCGCTCAGCCCAACCTACGATCTCCCGTTCGGGGAGAGGATGTCAGGCCGCCTTTTTCCAGGGGGCCTGCATCTTGCTCCAGATCGGATTATTCAATGTCAGGTCCATGTCACGGGCGAAGACCGCGAAGCCGTCGTAGCCATGGTAGGGGCCGGAATAATCCCAGCTGTGCAACTGGCGGAACGGGTAGCCCATCTTGTGGAAGACATACTTTTCCTTGATGCCGGAACCGATCAGATCGGGCTTGAGCGCGTGGACGAAATCTTCCAGTTCATGGCCGGTGGCATCGTCGTAGATCAGGGTGGCATCACCCATTTCCTTGATGGTGCGGTCGTAGTCATCGTTGTGGGCGAATTCGTAACCGGTGCCGACCACTTCCATGCCGAGGTCTTCATAGGCGCCGACCACGTGACGCGGACGCAGGCCACCCACGTACAGCAGCACTTTCTTGCCTTGCAGGCGCGGACGGAACTTGGCAATGACCGCTTCCATTTCCGGGGTGTACTTGGCGATGACGCGCTCAGCGCCTTCCTTGATCTTGTCGTCGAAGTGGCTGGCGATTTCGCGCAGGCTTTCCTTGATCTTGGTCGGGCCGAAGAAGTTGTATTCCATCCATGGAATGCCGTATTTCTCTTCCATGTGGCGGCTGATGTAGTTCATCGAGCGGTAGCAGTGCAGCAGGTTCAGCTTCACTGCCGGCGTGTTTTCCATTTCCGCCAGGGTGCCGTCGCCGGACCATTGCGCCACCACGTTCAGACCCATTTCTTCGAGCAGAATGCGCGAAGCCCAGGCATCACCGCCGATGTTGTAGTCGCCCAGGATGGCAACATCGTACGGGCCAGCTTCGGCGCGCTTGCCGTCACGGGTCGGCAGTACCCAGTCACGTACGGCATCACAGGCGATGTGGTGGCCGAGCGATTGCGAAACACCACGGAAACCTTCGCAGCGAACCGGAACGATGGTCTTGCCAATTTCAGCTGCTTTTTTCTTGGAAACAGCTTCGATGTCATCACCGATCAGGCCTACCGGGCATTCGGATTGCACCGAGATGCCCTTGGACAGCGGGAACAGCATTTCCAGCTCATCGACCAGCTTGGCGAGCTTCTTGTCGCCGCCGAAAACGATATCCTTTTCCTGGAAATCGGAGCTGAAGTTGATGTCGCAGAACGAATCCACGCCAGAGGTGCCGCTCATATAGTTACGGCGACCGCCACGCGCATACTGGCCGCAGCCAATCGGGCCGTGCGAGATATCGATGATGTCCTTGATCGGGCCCCACACCACGCCCTTGGAACCGGCGTAGGCACAGCCACGCATGGTCATCACGCCCGGTACCGACTTGCGGTTCGAGGTAATGCACTTCTTGGAGGATTCAAGCGTCTTGTCGTTGACCATGATGTGCTTGGCACGGTCTTTCCGGGCTTTCTCCGGGTAGACTTCCAGCACTTCCTGGATCAGTTTCTGTGTTTCTTCACGCGAAATCGCGGACATGGTGTTCTCCTGAGCGCCGCCGCCAATCTGCGAACTGGGCGCGTTGAGGGTTGATGTCGTTTTCGTCACCCCGGCGAAGACCGGGGTCCAGCAACGCACTGGGTGCGAGTCGACTGGATACCGGCCTGCGCCGGTATGACGATCAAGCAGTAGCAGCTTCCTTGGCCTTGCCCACGATGGATTCGTCTTCCACTTCCATGATGCCGAACTCCATCAGCAGCTCTTCCAGATCTTCCATTTCCAGCGGCGTCGGGATCACGAACTTCTTGTTCGCCATCACCTTCTGGGCGAGCGCACGGTATTCATCGGCCTGCTTGGCATTCTTGTCGTATTCGATCACGGTCATGCGGCGGATTTCGGCGTGCTGCACCACGTTGTCGCGCGGCACGAAGTGGATCATCTGGGTGCCCAGACGCGCGGCCAGCGCTTCGATCAGTTCGTCTTCGCGGTCGGTCTTGCGGCTGTTACAGATCAGGCCGGCCAGACGCACACCACCGGACGTGGCGTATTTCACGATGCCCTTGGCGATGTTGTTGGCGGCGTACATGGCCATCATTTCACCGGAAACCACGATGTAGATTTCCTGGGCCTTGTTTTCGCGGATCGGCATGGCGAAACCGCCGCACACCACGTCACCCAGCACGTCGTAAAACACGAAATCGAGGTCTTCGTCATAGGCGCCTTCTTCTTCAAGGAAGTTGATGGCGGTAATCACGCCGCGGCCGGCACAGCCAACACCCGGCTCCGGGCCACCCGATTCAGCGCACTTCACGCCACCGAAACCCACCTGCAGCACGTCTTCCAGCTCCAGGTCTTCCACCGAGCCGGCATCAGCGGCCAGTTGCATCACGGTGTTCTGCATCTTCGAGTGCAGGATCAGGCGGGTGGAATCGGCTTTCGGATCGCAGCCGATGATCATTACTTTCTTGCCTGCCTCAGCCAGGGCAGCTACCAGGTTTTGCGTGGTGGTGGACTTGCCGATCCCACCCTTGCCGTAAATCGCGCATTGACGAATGGCCATGATATAAACTCCTTTCAGTTGAACTCGGGTTGACGGCCGCTGCGCTGATTTGCTTGCCGGCCCGCCACGCCTCCTTAGTCGCAAATGGCGTGCCAGTTTGGTTGTGTGAAAATAAGATATTGAAAATAAAAGAGAATATTCATGGAGAAGGCAAAGTGTGGCAGTGTCGCATCCGACAATGACCCTGATCGCTGTCGGGTCAGCGACAAAGCACACAACCCCGACAACCCGACCTTGCCTGCCAGCGCCCGTCTGCCGATCAATCGTTGCAACCTGCCGGCGGTGATCCTGGGCAGCTTTACTTTTCAGCAGCACCCCTCGCGCCTGGAAATCGACGGCGTGGCCGAGCTGCATCGCGAGTTTTTTTCCATCCTTTCGCATTGGGACGATCCGGCCGATCGCTGCCGCATGTTTCATCAGTACATGACGGAAAGCTTCCGTCTGGATTCGCTGGAAGATGCCGGCTTGACCGACTCCATCAAGAAAAACCGCGGCAAGCTCAACTATCTGAAACTGATCCGTGGCTGGCACTTCAATTCGGATCAGGTGGAAGGAGCGGTGCTGAAAGCCTGGGTGGAATCGCGCTTTGGCCTGATGCCGCGCTATCACGGCGCGCCCATTCGCGATCTTGCCGACGAGGCCTACCAGCACTACCTGGCGCAGCGTGTGGCTGGCCTCTACAACACCAATGCACTCGAAGCCCAGCTCGATCTGGTCTACACCTTCACCCAGTTCGAACTGGCTTGTCGCTTTCCCGACAAAACACATTTCCACCTGTACCGTGGCGTGAATCGCTGGCAGGCACATGAAAAGCTGGGGCACAAGGATGGCCAGACGCTGGTACTGCTCAACAACGTGAATTCATTCAGTGCCGATGCGGATCGGGCCGGCGAATTCGGCGATACCGTTTTTGCCACCGAAGTGCCGTTTTCCAAAGTGATCTGCTGCGCCGACGTGCTGCCGGGCAAGTTGCAGGGAGAGGGCGAGTGGCTGGTGATCGGTGGGGTGTATGGCGTGAAGGCCAAGTGATTGCCAGATGCATAAACTGATGCGGCGGGTGCTTGTTTTGCTGTTCTGGCGTTGCCTGGCGCTGGCGAGTGTGGCGCTGGGGCTGGTCGGTATTGCCGTCCCGGGTCTGCCGACCGTACCGTTCCTGCTGCTGGCGGCCTGGGCTGCCGGACACGGCTGGCCGCAGCTGGAAGCCTGGCTGTTGGCGCACACGCATTTCGGTCCACCAATTGCGCGCTGGCGCGAGCGTGGCGCAATCCCGCGCCGGGCCAAGTGGTTGTCCTCGCTGATGATGCTGGCCAGTGCCGTGATTCTGCTGTTCTCCAGCCTGGCATGGTGGTTGAAGCTTGCCGTGCCAGCCGTGATGCTTGGCGTGGCAATCTGGATGTGGAGGCGCCCGGATGCTTGAGAACCTGTGCACGATCTTACTGCGAAGCCGTGATCGGGGCTCATGTGCTGCTCAAAACACCCAAAAGGTGCTTCCTGCGGGGCGTCCTCATGTACTCCCTGTACATTCCGGTTTTTGCGCTGCGCTTCGCCCCGCTGACAGCTTCTCGCCACAGATCGTGAGCAGGTTCTGAAAATCTGAGCCGTTCGCGGGATTTCAAAAGACGTTAGATGTCAATGCGGGGTATCATCCGCGCTGCCGTATGCAAGGTATCGAAGCATGTATTTGTGTACTTTTCCGAACCCACGGAGATAAAAATCAAAATGACAATCGCAAAAATCATCTATACCCAGACCGACGAAGCACCCGCACTGGCCACCGCATCGCTCTTGCCGATCGTGCAGGCATTTACCCAGTCGTCCGGCATCGCGATCGAGACGCGCGACATTTCGCTGGCTGGACGCATCATTGCCGTTTTCCCCGAATACCTGAGTGAATCGCAGCGCATTGGCGATCATCTGGCCGAACTGGGCGAGCTGGCCAAGACGCCGGAAGCCAACATCATCAAGTTGCCGAACATCAGTGCCTCTATCCCGCAATTGAAGGCAGCGATCAAGGAACTGCAAGCACAGGGCTACAAGCTGCCGGATTACCCGGATAGCCCGGCCAATGACGAAGAAAAATCTATCAAGGCTCGTTACGACAAGGTCAAGGGTTCTGCCGTGAACCCGGTCCTGCGCGAAGGCAACTCCGACCGCCGTGCGCCGCTGTCAGTGAAGAACTATGCGCGCAAGAATCCGCACAAGATGGGTGCCTGGAGCGCCGATTCGAAATCGCATGTTGCCCACATGAGCAGTGGCGATTTCTACGGTAGCGAAAAATCCGCGCTGATCGCAGAGGCTGGCAGCGTGAAGATCGAACTCGTGGCCGCCGACGGCAGCGTGAAGGTGCTGAAGGAATCGACCAAGGTACTCGCCGGTGAACTGATCGATGCCTCGGTCATGCGCAAAAATGCACTGCGCGAATTCATCGCCGCGCAGATCGAGGATGCCAAGCAGTCTGGCGTGCTGTTCTCGGTGCACCTGAAGGCCACCATGATGAAGGTATCCGATCCGATCATGTTCGGTCACTTCGTTTCGGTCTACTACGCTCCGGTGCTGGAAAAGCACGCCCAAACGCTGACACAGCTCGGCTTTGATCCGAACAATGGCGTGGGCGATCTGTACGCCAAGATTGCCAGCTTGCCGGCCGAAAAACAGGCGGAAATCCAGGCCGATATCGCGGCGCTGTATGCCAGCCGCCCGGCGCTTGCCATGGTGAACTCCGACAAGGGCATCACCAACCTGCACGTACCGAGCGACGTGATTGTCGATGCCTCGATGCCGGCGATGATCCGCGATTCCGGCAAGATGTGGAACGCCGAGGGCAAGCTGCAGGATACCAAGGCCTGCATCCCGGATCGCTGCTACGCCGGCGTTTACCAGGTCGTGATCGACGACTGCAAGAAGCATGGCGCTTTCAATCCGGTGACCATGGGCAGTGTTCCCAACGTTGGTCTGATGGCACAAGCCGCCGAGGAATACGGCTCGCACGACAAGACTTTTGAAATTGGCACAGCCGGCACCGTGCGCGTTACCGACGCCGCAGGCAAGGTGTTGCTGGAGCAGGCCGTCGAAGCCGGCGATATCTGGCGCATGTGCCAAGCCAAGGATGCGCCGATCCGCGACTGGGTGAAACTCGCCGTCAGCCGCGCGCGTGCATCGAACACGCCGGCCGTGTTCTGGCTTGATCCGCAGCGTGCCCACGATGCGCAACTGATCACGAAGGTGCAAACCTACCTCAAGGATCATGACACCAGCGGGCTGGATATCCGCATCATGTCACCTGAAGCCGCCACCCAGTTTTCGCTTGATCGCATCCGCCAGGGGCTGGATACCATCTCGGTGACCGGCAATGTGCTGCGCGATTACCTGACCGACCTGTTCCCGATCATGGAGCTCGGCACCTCGGCCAAGATGCTCTCGATCGTGCCGCTGATGGCGGGTGGTGGCCTGTTTGAAACTGGCGCCGGCGGTTCGGCACCGAAGCATGTGCAGCAATTCGTGGAAGAAGGTCACCTGCGCTGGGATTCACTGGGCGAATTCCTGGCGCTGGCTGAATCGCTCGATCATTACGGCAATGTCACCGGCAACGCACGCGCCAAAGTGTTCGCCAAGACGCTCGACCAAGCCAACGGCCTGTTCCTCGACAACAACAAGTCGCCGGGTCGCAAAGTGGGTGAGTTCGATAACCGCGGCAGCCATTTCTACCTGGCGCTGTACTGGGCGCAAATGCTGGCTGCGCAGACCGACGATGCAGAGCTGGCTGCGCAGTTTGCCCCGCTCGCCAAGGCGCTGACCGAGAAAGAAACTCAAATCGTGGCGGAAATCATCGCCGCCGGTGGCAAGCCGGTGGATCTGGGTGGTTACTACCACGCCGATCCGGCCAAGGTGGCTGCTGCAATGCGCCCGAGCCCGACCTTCAATGCCGCGCTGGCACTGCTGGGATAATCCGGCCAGATTGCTCGCTTAAAAATATTCCGGCTGTTTATATGAATGCCGCTCCCTGATAGAGGGGAGCGGCATTTTTGTTACTGCACTGATACGGTCGGGCGATGGGTGAAAAATTCAGTTTGTTTGATTGTCGGCCTGGTCCAAACGGTTCAGGTGGCGGTAGATCGTGGTTTGCGAGCAGCCCATGGCATCGGCGACCTGTTTGATTGCACCCTTGAGCAGGAAATAGCCCTTGGCATGCAGCTCTTCAATCAAGTCGGCGCGCTCGCGCTTGGACAACTGATGCGCTTCCTTGCCCCGCTGTTTCAGCGCCTGGTTGAATACGTCATCGGTGAGTTCCGAGAGTGAACTCTGGAAGCTTTCGTGGCTGCCGGCCGCCTGCGTGGCAGCATCGAGTTTGGTCTGGCTGAAGACGAAATTATTGCTGACAAAGGCATCGGGATGACAAAGCCGCAGAATGTTGCTGCTGAGTTCACGATAGCGGCTGTCGTCGAAATTGATGCACAGCAGCCCCACCAGTTTGCCTTCGCCATCCTTGATATAAAAGGTGGACGAGCGCAGCAGCTTGCCGTTGGCGGCAATACCGGTGTAGTTGCTGCGGAAATCCTGCGTTTCATGGTCGCCGCTGGCAATCGCCTGCAAGGCGGCCGAAGTCAGCGGTGCGCCGATGGTGCGGCCGCTGATGTGGCCGTTGGCAATCGCGATGACGGAATTTTCACTGCTTTGCACATCGTGCAGCACGACCTCGTAATCCGGCCCGAGAAGTTGTCCCAGAAATTCGGTGAGCTTGATATACGTCCTGACCCAGGGTGCAGGCATGTGAGTAACCTTTAGAAAGAGTAAGCGCCTGCCTGACCAGCGGGCCTGCAGGCGTTTGATTATGCGGTGCCCAGGCCAATCAGGGCAAACGGGCAATCACCTCGATTTCCACCTGTACATCGCGCGGCAGGCGTGCCACTTCCACGGTGGAGCGGGCCGGCTTGTGCGCGCCGAATGCTTCGGCATAGACCGCATTGAGCCGGGCAAAATCATTCAGATCCTTCACGAATACCGTGGTTTTGACCACGCGGCTCAAGTCGGTGCCAGCTTCGGCCAATACGGCACGCAGGTTGGCAAATACCTGGCGGGTCTGCGCTTCGATATCGCCTTCGACCAGCTTGCCCTCGGCCGTCAGCGGAATCTGCCCGGAGCTGTAAAGCCAGCCATCCACCACGATGGCTTGCGAGTAGGGGCCGATGGCGGCAGGGGCATCACTGGTGTTGACGATGGCGAGCGTCCCGTTTTGGTGCGATTGCAAAGAGTTTTGCATGGTCTGAAATCCTTTTTTCATAAGCTGCGCTTGCTATCCCGATTGCGCTGCAAAATGGTGCGCAATCAGCCGGTTTTGCACATTATTGGTGATTAATTTTCATTTTAAATTTAAAAATGAAAAATTATTGACGGTATTTTAGGGTGGTGCTACAAATACTGCACTTGATTGACGATAAATTCGTTGCAAGTGAAAAAATTTTATCAAAATTAGCGCGCTGTCCGCCAGTCGCGCATGCTGGCAGTTTTTCGCTTCTGCCTTGTTTGCCAGGCAAAGCCTCTGCCCGCTGCCGATGACCGGGGTGCCATGTCAACCCAGCAAGGAACATTGCCATGGCAATCAAATATATTCCAGAACCCTTCCGTATCAAGTCCGTTGAACCGCTGCGCATGCTGACGCAAGCCGAGCGGGAGCAAAAAATCAAGGAAGCCAATTACAACCTGTTTTACCTGCGCGGCGAGGATTGCTACATCGATCTGTTGACCGATTCCGGCACCGGCGCGATGAGCCAGGATCAATGGGCCGGCATCATGCGCGGTGACGAAGCGTATGCCGGTGCATCGAGCTATTACAAGCTGCTGGAAGCCGGCAAGGATATTTTCAATTACGGGTATATCCAGCCGGTGCACCAGGGCCGCGCCGGGGAAAAGGTGCTGTTCCCCTTGTTGCTGGGCAAGGGCAAATACGCCATTTCCAATATGTTCTTCGATACCACGCGCGCCCACGTGGAAATGGCCGGTGCCCGTTGTATCGATTGCGTGGTTGAAGCCGCCAAGGATCCTTCGCGCCGCGTGCCGTTCAAGGGCAATATGGATGTCGAGCGCATGGAGCAGTTGATTGTGCAGCATGGTCCGGAAAACATCGGCCTGATCGTGCTTACCATTACCAACAACTCGGCCGGCGGCCAGCCGGTGTCGATGCAGAATATCCGCGAAGTGTCGCTGGTTGCCAAGAAATACGGCATCAAGCTCAATATCGATGCCGCCCGCTATGCTGAAAATGCCTTCTTCATCAAGCGCGACGAACCCGGCTATCAGGACAAACCGATCAAGGACATCGTGCGCGAGATGTTCAGCTATGCGGACATGTTCACCATGTCGGCCAAGAAGGATGCCATTGTCAACATGGGCGGCCTGCTGGGCGTGAAGCATGCCGATGATCCGATCATCCTCAAGCTCAAGGCCAACTGCATTTCCTATGAAGGTTTCTACACCTATGGCGGCTTGTCCGGCCGCGATCTGGAAGCGCTGTCCATCGGCCTGTATGAAGGCATCGACGATGACTACCTGAGCTACCGGATCGGCCAGCTCGAATACCTGTCGGCCAAGCTGGATGCCGCCGGCATTGCCTACCAGTCCCCGGTGGGTGGCCATGGTGTATTCATCGATGCCAAGGCCATGTTCCCGCAAATTCCGTATAACGAGTTCCCCGGTCAGGTGCTGGCGATCGAGCTGTACAAGGAAGCGGGTATCCGCACCTGCGATATCGGTTCCTACATGCTGGGCAACCATCCTGATACCGGCGAGCAGTTGTGTGCCAATTTCGAATTTACCCGGTTGGCGGTTCCACGTCGGGTCTATACCCAGGCGCACTTTGATGTGATGGCCGATGCGCTGATCGAGATCAAGCAGCGCGCCGCCTCGATCAAGCGCGGCTATCGCATTACCTGGGAGCCGCCGATTTTGCGGCACTTTCAGGCCCATCTGGAGCCCATTGTTTAAAACAAGCTGGAGCTAACAAGTGCGCGTTTGGCCCTGCCCGGATTGGTTGATTCCTTGCCTGAGCAGGGCATTTTTTTGCGCCAATAACAAGAATTCCGCCTGAAAACATGCTTTTTACCCGTGTGCAACCAGCCATTTCGAACGGGTAGTTTGAAATAATCACGCAACAGGAGAAATCATCATGTCACAAGACAACAAGGAACATCTGGCGCGCGGCCTGAAAAACCGCCATATCCAGATGATTGCACTGGGCGGTGCCATCGGCACCGGATTGTTTTACGGTTCGGCCGCATCGATCAAGCTGGTCGGCCCTGGCATCATCGTGGCCTACATGATCGGCGGCTTTATCATGTACATGATCATGCGCATGATGGGTGAGATGTCGACGCAGGAGCCGGTCGCCGGCGCCTTCAGTCACTTTGCCTACAAGTACTGGGGCCGTTTCCCCGGTTTTCTGGCGGGCTGGAACTACTGGTTCCTCTACATTCTGGTCAGCATGGCTGAGCTGACGGTGGTCGGCATCTATGTCGCCTACTGGTTTCCGGATTTCCCGGCCTGGGCCACGTCATTGAGTGTGCTGGTGGTCGTCACACTGCTGAATCTGGTCAACGTCAAGGTCTATGGCGAGCTGGAATTCTGGTTTGCCATCGTCAAGGTGGTGGCGCTGATCGGCATGATTTTGCTGGGACTGGGGCTGATTTTCTTCGATCTGGGCGGGCCGGCAACCGGCATCAGCAACTTGTGGGTACACGGTGGCTTCTTCCCCAACGGCATGCATGGGCTGCTGCTGTCGCTGGTGGTGGTGATGTTCTCGTTTGGTGGCACCGAGCTGATCGGCATTACCGCCGGTGAGGCCGATGATCCGAAAACCAGCATTCCGCGCGCGATCAAACAGGTGATGTGGCGGATTTTGCTGTTCTATGTCGGCTCGCTGGCGATCATGATGATCATCTTCCCGTGGAATCAGGTCGGTATGGAGGGCAGCCCGTTTGTCACGATCTTCTCCAAGCTTGGCATCAGTTCCGCAGCCCACATTCTCAATTTTGTGGTGCTCAGTGCAGCAATCTCGGTTTACAACAGCGGCATCTATAGCAACAGCCGCATGCTGATGGGGCTGGCAGAACAAGGCAATGCGCCGAAGATTTTCATGAAGCTCAGCGGCAACAAGGTGCCATTCGTGGCGATCCTGTTCTCGTCGGCCATTACCCTGATCGTGGTGGTGATCAATTACCTGGTGCCCGAGGGTGCATTCATGCAGGTGATGGCGGTGGCGACCATTGCCGCAGTCATTACCTGGATCATGATCGTGCTGGTGCACATGAAATTCCGCAAGGCGCAACACGAGGAAGCCCTGTTGTTCAAGGCACCGCTGTTTCCATATATCAATTATGTGTGCGTCGCCTTCCTGGCGATGATCGTGGTGCTGATGACGCAGATGCCGGAAATGGTGACAGCCGTTTACATACTGCCAGTGTGGCTGGGCCTGCTGTATCTGGGCTATCGCCTGAAACGCCGCAACGATGCCGCGCTGGCAGGGACGCCTGCCATAGCGACCCGCCAATCCTGATGCCTGATACCCGTCTGACCAACAAAGGAGAAACAACAATGAAAAAAGTAACGATCCGCACACAGGTGGCCGCGCTGCTGCTGGCTGGCAGCATGGCCACCCCCGCCCTGTTTGCGGCAGAGGCCAAGTTAGAGATCAACGAGCAGCGCATGCTCAATGATTTCCTGGAATACACCAAGGTCCGTTCACAAAGCACCAAGGAACGCGCATTTGCCGATGTCTTGAAAGCGCGCCTGACAAAACTCGGTGCAGAAGTCAGCGAAGACGAAGCGCACAAGGCTTTCGACGGCAATACCGGCAACATCTTTGCCTATTTCAAAGGCAGCATTCAGGGTGCACCGGTGATGATGCTCAATGCGCATATCGATACCGTGGAGCCCAGCGAAGGCGTGGAACCGAAGATTGTCGATGGCGTGATCCGGGCATCCGGCAAGACGATTCTGGGCGCGGATGACAAATCCGGCGTGATGGCCATTCTGGAAGCGCTGACCACTCTCAAGGAAAAGAACATTCCGCACGCCGATATCCTCGTGATCCTGACCGTGGCGGAAGAGCGCGGCATGTGGGGTGCCAAGAACATCAACCAGGCCATGCTGAAGAAGGCCGACTTTGGCATTTCGATGGATGGATCGAGCGAAACCGGCGGCATTTTCTACAATGCGCCCGGTGCCAACATCATGAAGATCACGGTGGAAGGCCGGGCCGCGCACGCGGGGCAGGCACCGGAAAAGGGGCTGAATGCCATCATGCTGGCCAGCAAGGCAATTGCCGATCTGAAACAGGGCCGGCTGGATGACGAAACCACGGCCAATGTCGGTACCATCCAGTGCGGTGTGGCCACCAATGTTGTCCCAGCCAAGTGTGAATTGATGGCCGAGGCGCGCAGCCGCAGCAAGGAAAAGCTGGAACGCCAGACCGCCTACATGAAGGACGCCTTCATCAAGGCGGCAACGGACAATGGCGGCAAGGCCGACGTAACGGTGACGCCGGTCATGTCCGCCTACCTGCTGGAAAAGGATTCCCTGCCGGTCGTGGCCATGAGCAAGGCGGTGGCCCGCATGGGCGGTACGCCGCAGTACAAGCAATCCGGCGGCGGAACCGACGCCAACTTCTTCAACGCCTACGGTGTGCCGACTGCGATGGTGGCGGTCGGTGGCGGCGCCAACCATACGCCGGAGGAATACATCTCGGTAGCCGAGTTGCACAAGGCCGGCAATCTCGTGCTGACCCTGATTCAGGAAGCGGCGCAGTTGAAGAAGTAAGCTGCTGAAGGGAAGTTGTTTCGGTGGTGGAGGAAGCGTGGGCTGGCCGGGCGTTCGCCCCGGCTGCCGAGCTTCTTTTCCACGATCTTTGCGATGCAGGTTGGGCAGCGCGATGCGAAGCCCAACGATTTCAAAACATGTTGGACTTCATTCTGCCCAGCCTACACTTTTTCTATCCATCAGTGCTAGCCAAGGGACGTGGCCTACACCCGCAACAACGCCTCACGCCCCGGTAGCCAGCGTTCCAGATGTGCTTCGGCGATCTGGGGCGCATTTGCCAGTAGATCCTGCGCTACTTCGCGCGCGGCTTCCAATAGATCGACATCGGCTTCCAGATCGGCAAAGCGCAACATCGCGGCACCGGATTGACGCATGCCGACGAGCTCGCCGGGCCCGCGGATGCGCAAGTCCTGGCGGGCGATCTCGAAACCATCGGTGGTTTCTCGGATCACCTTCAGGCGCTCCTTGGCGGTTTCACCGAGCGGGCCGGCATACAGCAGCACGCAGGCGGATTCATGCTGGCCACGTCCAACCCGGCCGCGCAACTGATGCAATTGCGATAAACCCATGCGCTCCGCATGTTCGATCACCATCAGGCTGGCATTGGGCACGTCCACCCCAACCTCGATCACCGTGGTGGCCACCAGCACCTGGATTTCATTCTTCTGGAATGCGGCCATTACGGCGGCCTTCTCCGCTGGCTTCAGGCGGCCATGAACCAGGCCGACGGCAATCCCCTCAAGTTCCTCGGTAAGTTGCGCATGGGTATCCACCGCAGTCTGCAATTGCAGCGCTTCGGATTCCTCGATCAGCGGGCAGACCCAGTAGACTTGCCGGCCCTCATGCACCTTGGCGGCGATGCGGCTGATCACTTCATCGCGCCGGGCATCGGATACCAGCTTGGTGACTATCGGTGTGCGACCCGGTGGCAGTTCGTCGATCACGCTCACATCCAGGTCGGCGTAGAAGCTCATTGCCAGCGTGCGCGGAATCGGCGTGGCCGACATCATCAGCTGGTGCGGGCTGTTGCCCTTGCTGCGCAGCGCCAGTCGCTGTGCCACGCCGAAGCGGTGCTGCTCGTCGACGATCACCAGGCCCAGTCGCTCGAATGCCACATCCTGCTGAAACAGCGCATGCGTGCCGACGATCAGTTGTGCACGGCCTTCCACTGCATCGGCAAGCGCAGCCTTTTTATCCTTCGATTTCAGGCTGCCGGTCAGCCACGCTACCCGGATATCCAGCGGTTGCAGCCAGTCGGCCAGTTTTTTGAAGTGCTGCTCGGCCAGGATTTCTGTCGGTGCCATAAGGGCTACCTGCCAGCCGGCTTCAATGGCCGCGCAGGCGGCCAATGCCGCGACGACGGTCTTGCCCGCGCCCACATCGCCCTGCAGCAGGCGCTGCATCGGGTGTGGCTGGGCCAGATCGATGTTGATCTCGGCCAGTACTTTCTGCTGGGCGCGGGTCAATCCGAAGGGAAGGGTGGCCAGCAATTGTTGTGACAGCACACCTGCCGGCGCGATAACCGGGGCATTCTGTTCGCGCCGTAGCGCGCGTGCCATGCGCAGGCTCAATTGCTGCGCCAGCAGTTCATCGAATTTCAGCCGACGCCAGGCCGGGTGGCTGCGTTCGCGCAGCAGCACCTGCGGTACGTCTGGAGGCGGGTTATGCAACAGACGCACGCTCTGGGCAAAGTCGGGCAGGTTGAGTGGATCAATCATGCTGGCCGGCAGGGTGTCGGCCAGGTTGCAGGTCTTGAGTGCCAGCGCGATGGATTTGATCAGCTGGAATTGCGGCAGGCCGGCGGTAGTCGGGTAGACCGGCGTCAGCGATTCATTCAGCGTGCTGTGTTCGCCGACCACGCGGATCTTCGGGTGCACCATTTCATCACCCCAGAAACCGTGACGAATTTCGCCAAACAGGCGCACGCGTTTGCCGGTTGCCAGTTGCTTGGCCGCACTCGGGTAGAAGTTGATCAGCCGAACCACCAGCGTGCCACTTTTGTCGGCAATCCGGGCAACCAGTTGTTTGCGTGGCTTATATTGGATTTCACAACTGGCCACTTCACCTTCGACCAGCACCGGTATCGCGGAAGGGGCATCCGCGATCGGGTAGAGGTGGGTTTCATCCTCGTAGCGCAATGGCAGATGCAAGACCAGATCAAACGGGCGATGGATGCCGATCTTGGCGAACTGGGTTTTGAGTTTGGGCGTGAGCGCGGCAAAGTCCATGCGTCGATACAACCTAGAACGATCGTTCTTGTTGCGCCACTTTAGCGGGTTTGGCCCGAGATTGCCAGCAAAGCGTGTTGGCCACAGCAGGATGCGATGTTATTTTTAGTCATTGAAATACTAATATGTTAGTATGTTATTATTCGATGCGTGCAGCGGATCGACTAGAACAAGCGCATGCACAACGAATTTTTTGATCGAATCCCTTGAGGAGAAGCCAATGAAGATTGTTGACGCAAAAGTGATTGTCTGTTGTCCGGGCCGTAATTTTGTCACCCTGAAGATCACCACCGACGAAGGCGTGGTGGGCTGGGGGGATGGCACGCTGAATGGCCGCGAACTGTCGGTAGCCAGCTACCTGCAGGACCATGTCTGCCCGCTGCTGATCGGCCGTGATCCGCAGAAGATCGAAGACACCTGGCAGTATCTGTACAAGGGTGCTTACTGGCGTCGTGGCCCGGTGACCATGTCCGCCATTGCTGCCGTCGACATGGCGCTGTGGGATATCAAGGGCAAACTGGCCAACATGCCGGTGTACCAGTTGCTCGGCGGCGCCTCGCGCGAAGGCGTCACCGTCTACAGCCATGCCACCGGCCGCGATATTCCGGAAACGCTCGATGCCTTCGCCAAGTACAAGGAAAAGGGCTTCAAGGCCATCCGCGCCCAGTGCGGCGTACCGGGCATGAAGTCGGTGTATGGCGTATCCAAGGGCGGCGCGTATGAACCTGCCACCAAGGGCTGGCCGGAAGAACAAGTCTGGTCGACCGAGAAATACCTCGACTTCGTGCCGAACCTGTTTGCCGCGATCCGCGAGAAGTTCGGCTTCGACACCCACCTATTGCACGACGTGCACCACCGCCTGACCCCGATCGAAGCCGCGCGTCTGGGCAAATCGATCGAAGACTACCGCCTGTTCTGGATGGAAGACCCGACCCCGGCCGAGAACCAGGAAGCGTTCCGTCTGATCCGCCAGCACACCGTTACACCAGTTGCCGTGGGCGAAGTGTTCAACTCGATCTGGGACTGCAAGGACCTGATCGAAGAACAACTGATCGACTACATCCGCATGACGATTACTCATTCAGGTGGTATCACCCACATGAAGCGCATCGCCGATCTGGCCGCGCTGTACCAGGTACGCACCGGCAGCCACGGCCCGTCGGATCTTTCCCCAGTCTGCATGGCTGCCGCGCTGCACTTCGATCTGGCGATCCCGAACTTCGGTATGCAGGAATACATGGGTTACCACGCCGAAACGCTGGACGTGTTCAAGGTCAACTACACCTTCGACGACGGCCTGATGCACCCGGGCGAGCTGCCGGGCCTGGGTATCGATTTCGACGAAGAGCTGGCGAAGAAATACCCGTACGAACCGGCTTACCTGCCGGTCGCACGCCTCGAAGACGGCACCTTGTGGAACTGGTAAGGAGAATTTGATGGAAGCCAAGGCATGCGTATTGCATGAAGAAAAAGACCTGCGCATCGAGAATGTGCCGGTCGCAGAAATGAAGGATGACCAGGTACTGGTGCGCATCGGTGCCGGCGGCATCTGCGGCTCTGACCTGCATTACTACCTGCATGGCGGATTTGGCGTCGTGCGCGTCAAGCAGCCGATCGTCCTGGGTCACGAAGTGGCCGGTACGGTCGAAGCGGTCGGATCGAAAGTGACCAAGGTCAAGGCTGGCGATCGCATCGCGCTGAGCCCTAGCCGTCCGTGCGGCAAGTGCAAGTTCTGCCAGGCCGGTGAGCATCAGCATTGTCTGGATATGTGGTTCTACGGCAGTGCCATGCG
>NZ_JBVVOL010000018.1:0-51520 GCF_055810895.1 Formivibrio sp. oc-25
CAGTCCACGAAGCCGCGCAGGAAGTTGCCTTCGCCTATCTGCAGAATATTGATCGGGCCTGATGATAGCGGACCGTGTTCGACATTGAGCGTGGCCAGGGTTTCGCGGGTAAGTGCCTGCATGGGGTTCTCCGTAATTTCAAATCAGGTTATCGATCAAAAGAAAAAAGCGTTGATGAAAACCGCTTTCCCAGGGCAACTGGAGGAGGAGGACAGTTGCCAAGGGGAAGCAATCTCCAAGTTAGGCTATTTCACTAGGCGGCTGCACCTTCGCATCTGGCAGTCGCGCGGTGCTCGGAATCCTCATGTACTTACGTGTACATTCCGGTTCCTGCGCGCCGGCCTCCTGCCACCTGCTTTGGCTCGCTCGCCTATTGAAACAGCCTTTGGATTGAGTGATCCATCCATTCTGTCGAGACGCACTCAGATGGCGTGGTTACTCGAATACGCCAACCACTTTCAGGTATTTGTCCGGATGGTCGGAAATATCCTTGACCGTCACCGGCAGATCGAGGAACGGCACGGTCTTGGTCAAGAGTGCAGCGACGTTGACCTTGCCTTCAGCGATCAGACGCAGGCTTTCCGGGAACTGGCCGACGCTGTTGCGCGAACCACGGATGGTGAGTTCCTTCTTGGTGAACAGCGCGGTCGGCAGCGGAATGTCGTTCTTGGGCCAGCCCACCAGCGAGATATGGCCGGCGTACGAAACATAATCGATCGCGGCACGAATCGCCGGTGCGGCGCCGGAGGCCTCGATTACCACTTCAGCCATGCGGCCGCTGGTGATGCGCTTGATTTCTTCGACCACATCCACGGCGGTCGGATTGATGGTGTGCGTTACGCCGAGCTTGCGCGACAACTCCAGGCGTTCTTCCACCGGGTCGATCACGATAGGAATCGCGCCGATCACCAGCGCGTATTGCGCCGCCAGCAGACCAATCTGACCAGCACCGGTAATGGCAACGTGCTGGCCTGCCTTGGTTTCGGATTGCTTGATGGCGTGCATGGAAATCACCAGCGGCTCAGCCATCGGGATCAGATGCCAGGGCAGGTTTTCCGGCACCTTGTGCATCAGATGACGCGGGTGCGAAACGTATTCGGCCATGCCGCCTTCGATATGCACACCGCGCACGGTCAGGTTTTCACAGCAATTGGTGTGACCGATCGAGCAGGGGTAGCACTTGCCGCAGTACACGTACGGTTCGAGCAGGACGCGATCGCCCACCTTGAGTTCGGTTTCGTTTTCCGGCAGTTCCAGCACTTCGCCAGCGATTTCATGGCCAATCACGCGCGGGTAAGTCACCAGCGGGTTGACGCCGCGGTAGGCACCAATGTCGGAACCGCAGATGCCCATGCTGTGGACCTTGATCAGGACCTCGCCAGGCTTGCGTTCGGTTTTGGGAATTTCGGCGATCTTGATGTCGCCGGGCGATTGAAGCAGGACGGATTTCATCGCAGCTGACTCCTGTTGTGCATGTTTTAAGGTTGAGCGAGACCTGCCGGCCATCAATGGAGATGGCCGAGTCTCTTACAGGTTGTTGTTAGTTAGAAATTTGGCAGGAAGGTCGAGATCGCCGGAATGAAGGTCACCAGCATGAGGGTGGCCATCAAGGCCCAGAATGATGGCCACATTTCCTTGACGAATTCCCGTACCGACAGACCGGTGATCTGGGTCGAGATAAACATCACGGTACCCATTGGCGGTGTCAGGCAACCGATGGCCAAGTTAAGGATGATCACGATACCGAAGTGAATCGGATCGATACCCAGTTGACGCACTGTCGGCATCAACAATGGCACCAGTACGATAATGGCTGCATTGCCTTCGATGAACATCCCCAGAATCAGCAGGAAGACGTTCAGGATCATCAGGAACATCCATGGATTTTCCGAGAACATGATCAGGGCTTCAGCCACGCTTTGAGCCACTTGTTCCCAGGTCAGCAGCCAGGCAAAAGCCGAGCAGGCCATGATGATCAGCATGATGCCAGCAGTGGAGCGGACTGTTTCCAGCAAGGCTACCTTGATGTCGTTGAAGGTCATTTCCTTGTAGACGAACATGCCGACGATGATTGCGTAGACAACGGCCACGGCACCGGCTTCGGTCGGGGTGAACATGCCCATGCGGATACCGCCGATGATCACGACCACCAGCAACAGCCCCCAGAAGCATTCTTTAAATGCAACCAGGAATTCTTTCAGGGTAGGGCCGTGGGCGCGGGCGGGCTTGTAGCCACGCTTCTTGGAGACGATAGCGATTGAAACCAGCAGCATCACGCAGCAGAGCAAACCCGGAATCACGCCCGCCATGAACATCTTGCCGATGGATACATCTGCAACGTAACCGTAGATGATCAGAGCAATACCTGGCGGGATGATCGGGGTGATCAACGAACCGGCAGCCGTAATCGCAGCGGAGTAGGCCTTGTTATAGCCAAGGCGTTGCATTTCCGGCACCAGCATCTTGGTGAGCATGGCACAGTCGGCCAGGTTGGAAGCCGACATGCCGCCCATCATGGTACTGAGCAAAACGTTGGCGTGCGCCAGACCGCCGGCAAAGTGCCCCATCAGTACTTCTGCCAGCTTCAGCATGCGGCGGGTAATACCGGTGTGGTTCAGCAAGTGGCCCAACATCACGAAGAACGGGATCGCGAGCAGGGTGATATTTTCACCCGCACCGATCACGCGCTGTACCGCGATCATCGGCGAAACATCGGCGACCAAAAAGAAATAGGAAAGAATGGCCGTCAGAACACTGATGAATACGGGCAGATTGATGGCAAAACCTGCCAGCAAAACGCCACAGGCGATGGCTACGTTCATTGTTGCACCTCGTGCGATTTGCAGTCGTTCTTGATGGCACGAATATCCTTGTAGATATTGCGAACCACATGCAGTGCCATCCAGCAGGCACCTACCGGTACAGCGATATCGATGTACTTGTAGCTGATTTGCAGGATCGGGGTGATCTTGTCGGTAGCGCCCATCGCCAGTTGGTACCCTAGCACCGCAAAGGCGATCAGCACTGCAATCGTTACAAGGTCGTTGAATAATTGGATGACATGCTGAACTTTGCGCGGTAGATAGACCACGAACGCATCAATCGATACATGTCCACGATTCTTCATGGCCGATGCGGCACCGAGCATGATGGCCCACAGGAACAGGGCCACCAGAATTTCTTCGATCCATTGCAACGGATCATTCAGCGCATAGCGCATGAATACAGCAACAACGGTGATGCCCATGATGGCCAGCATGCAGCCTTTGGCCATCCAGTCATCGAGCGTGTCGAGCACCTTGAACAAGGTATGGGCTGACATATTTTTTCCCTCGTTGGTCAGGCATTCCGCTCAGATCAAAAACTGGTTCGCTGTCTTGTTGCGAGATCCAGCCAAGGATTTTCGCCACAGACTTTGAACAAGCCCTAAGAACAAAGCGGAAGGTAACCAGTAAATTTTCTTTTTTGAGACTGCTGCTGGATTAAGCCAGCCCGTAACCTGCAATGCGTCACAGGCTGGCAATCGTCAGCGACTTACTTCAGATAGCCTTGAACCTTCTCATACAGGCCTGGAGTCCATTCCGGGAACTGCTTGTAGGTGCCTGCAGCAGCTTGGCGGAACAGGTTGCGATCGACTTCGACCACGGTCACGCCTTCCTTCTTCATCTTCTCGATGGTGTCGGCTTCGGCCTTGGCCACGCTGTTGGTCATGAAATCGCCTGCCTCGTTACCGGCATCCACCAGTGCCTTCTGGATGTTGGCAGGCAGCTTGGCAAAGTACGATTGACCAATTACCCACTGGCTAACGTTGTCGAGGTGACCAGTCTTGATCAGGTACTTGGCCGGTTCGTGGTGCTTGAGGCCATACAGCACGGTGATCGGGTTTTCAGCGCCATCGATCGCACCTTGCGTAAGGGCCGGATACACTTCAGCCAGCGGCATCGGCGTCGGGGTGGCGCCCATCTGCTTCATGGCTTCAATCTGGATACGGTTGTTCGGCACGCGAATCTTCACGCCCTTCAGATCTGCCGGGGTCTTGACCGGCTTGCGCACCACCATGTGACGAACGCCATACAGCCAGTTGGACGTCACGATATGCAGACCCTTGGCATCGAGCTTGGTCGACAGATCCTTGAACCAGTCGGTCTTGGTCAGCTTGAAGATATCCTTGTAGTCCTTGCCCAGGTACGGCCCCATCAGGATGCCGAAATCAGGAACGTAGTCAGCAAAGAAGCCACCGTCGGCGATGGTGATGATGTTGCTGCCGAGCTTCATTTGCTCGATCACATCCTTCTTCGAACCCAGCATCGAGCTCGGGAACAGTTGCAGCTCACCGGCACCGTTGGTTTTTTGCTTGAACAGGCGCGCCCATTCCTTGACGGCCAGATCGAGCGGTTCACCCGGGTTATTTTCGTAAGCGATCTTGATCTTGACGACATCGGCAGCCTGAACCAGGCCGCCACAAGCCAACATGGCTGCGGCAACACCGGTGAGGCACATGCGGGAGATGAAAGTGCGCTTGCTCATTGCGGTATTAGGCATAACTTTTCCCTCTTCCTTATTGAGTGTGAGTAGATTTTGATGAACACCTGCTTGCCAATCTGGCCTGCTTGTCAGATGGCTTTTGCCAATATAGATCGGGCGATCAGATTGTGCCGGGCGTTCATTCGGGCCATTTCAGGTAACCAATCTGGCCTGACTACGTATAAGCAATTGGTATGCCAGCTCTAAAATCTCGATTTTCCGTAGCTTGATCCTGATATTTATTTCATATTTGAAATTATTTTATTTCAATAATGAAATTTGAAACGAAGTGGTTAGCGGCTACCTGTGGATTTGCCGAGAGTTGCTGTGTACTATGCCGAGGAAAGCAACATGACCATTATTGTGAGATGGGATGAAAGCGGTATTCGCTGATATGCCAAATCTGTGGGTGTGTCGGATTCGCGTATGACTGTGTTATGTATGATTGTCGGGCGTGCGGGCGATGCATCGCCCTGGTAAGCGGGAAGGATAAATAATGGCTTCGATACTTTTTCTGGCACCCTTTGGCGCATTGGCTGAGACTGCGCTGAAACTTGCCGAGGGCATGGGGATTGCGCTGGCGGTTGAAACCACAGATGACGCGCATGCCGTGGAAACTGTCAGCCGATATCCCGAAATTGAAGTGGTGGTCAGTCGCGGCGGGGTGGCCGAGCGCATCAAGGAAATGCCCCGTGTCAGCGTGGTGCAGGTCACCATGACCGTCGATGAATTCATGGAGGCGATCAGCCGCTTTGCACGTCTGGGGATGCGCAATATCGGCTTTGTCGGTCGGGCCAATATTTTCGGTGGGGCTTCCGGGGATTTTTGCATTGCCGAAACCAGCGTCTATTTCCGCTCCTGTGTCAAAGAGGAGGAAATCGAACCCAATATTCTGGCGCTCAAAGCCATCGGCGTAGAGGCCATCATTGGCTGTCGTTTGGGATTTGAGCAGGCGCAGAAACACGGCATCGTGGCTGAACGTCTGAACACCAGCGCCTTGTCGATCAAGAATGCGCTGGAAGAGGCAGTGCGGCTGGTGCGCGCCAAGGAGAGCGAGCGCTTGCAGGCAGCGCAGCTGATGGCGATCATCAATAACGTGGAAGAGGGCGTGATCGCCATCGGGCCTGATCACCGCGTCAATTTCTGCAACAACGTGGCACGCAAGATTTGTCCGCAGAAAAATGGCGAACTCGACGACGGCGTGATTGCCGAGCTGCTCTACCATGGGCGGCAGGAAAAAATTGCCAGTATCAATGGCAGCCATGTTTTGACCAAGTCCATCCCGCTGGATCTCAATGGCAAGCGTTTCGGCGAAGTCATCACTTTCCAGGAAACCAGCAGCATTCAGACGCACGAGCGCAAAATCCGTCTGTCGCTCTACCAGAAGGGCTTGTATGCCAAAAAGTTTTTCACCGACATCCTGGGTGAATCACCGGTCATGCAGTCCCTGACCGAAAAGGCGAAAAAATACGCAGCGCATGATTCCAACCTGCTGATTTATGGCGAAACAGGAACGGGCAAGGAGGTGCTGGCGCAGAGCGTGCACAATGCCAGCCGGCGTCGCAACGGGCCGTTTGTTTCGGTCAACACCGCATCGTTGCCGCCCAATCTGCTGGAAAGCGAACTGTTTGGCTATGCCGATGGCGCTTTTACAGGCGCCAAGAAAGGCGGCAAACCCGGTCTGTTCGAGCTGGCGCATGGCGGCACTATTTTCCTGGATGAAATCGGTGAACTCACGCCGGATATTCAGAGCCGGCTACTGCGGGTGCTGCAGGAAAAGGAAATCATGCGTATCGGCGATGACCGCATCATTCCGGTCGATGTGCGCATCATCTCCGCCACCAACCGCGATCTGTTCGATCTGGTGCAAAAGGGCAAATTCCGCGAGGATTTGTATTACCGCATCTATGTGCTGGGTCTGCGGCTGCCACCCTTGCGTGACAGGCAGGAGGATATCCCTCTGCTGTTTGAGGCGTGTGTCAGCGAGATTGCTGCGCGCGAAGGCCGCAGTATTGCGTTGACCGATGCCGCCATGAATGTACTCAAGGCATATTCATGGCCTGGCAACATTCGCCAGCTCAAGAATATTGCCGAAGTGGTGGCCTACTGCGGGCCGGATAGCGTTGATGAAATCTATGTTCAGGAGATTCTGTCCGAACAGGAAACCAAGATGGACAGGAAGCCCTCGCAAGAGGCGCAAAAACCTTTTGTTTCCATGAAGGATATGGAGGCGGATGTGTTGCGCGGGCTGCTGGCGGCGCATTCGCCCGATGAGGTGTGCAAAAAGCTCGGCATTAGCCGGGTGACGTTGTGGCGCAGGAAAAAGGCACTTGCTCTGGAATAGAAGCGATAAAAAATGGCCCGCATCAAAGCGGGCCATTTCAATGCAGCAGTCTCTATCAGAACTTGAAGTAGGCTTCTGCGTTCTTGTAGCTGATGCCTTCGACGATCTGCTTGAGCGCAGCCCAATCCTGCGGGTATTCGCCGTTTTCCACCCAGTTGCCAAGCAGGTTGCACATGATGCGACGGAAGTATTCGTGACGGGTGTAGGACAGGAACGAGCGCGAATCGGTCAGCATGCCCACGAAAGCACCCAGGTTGCCCAGTGCGGCCAGTGCGGTCATCTGCTTGATCATGCCATCCTTCTGGTCCAGGAACCACCAGCCGGAACCGAACTGCATCTTGCCGGCGATCTTGCCGTCCTGGAAGTTGCCCAGCATGGTACCAAGCACTTCGTTGTCCTTCGGGTTCAGCGTGTAGAGGATGGTCTTGGGTAGCAAGTCATCGCTATCGAGCGCATCGAGGTAACGCGACAGCTTGGCAGCCACCTGGCCGTCCGCGATCGAATCCCAGCCGGTATCCGGGCCGATTTTCTTGAACATGCGCGTGTTGTTGTTGCGCTGGGCGCTGATGTGCAACTGCGATGCCCAGCCGCGCTTGGCGTATTCGCGACCCAGGTACAGCATGACGGCAGTCTTGTACTTGTCGGCTTCCAGCTGGCTGAGTGCAGCGCCCGACATGGCTTTGGCCAGGATGCCATCGAGTTCGGCGTCGCTGGCTTCTTCAAAGAAGACGTTGTCGATGGCGTGGTCGGAAACCTTGCAGCCGTTGGCAGCAAAGTGATCCAGGCGCAGGCCCAGTGCCTTGGTGACATCGGCAAAGCGGTTGATCTGCACGCCGCTGACTTCAGCCAGCTTGACGATGTATTCAGCAAAACCGGCGATATCGATCTTCACGGCCTTGTCCGGACGGAAGGTCGGCAACACTTTGACTTCAAAACCGCTTTGCTTCACTGCTGCGTGATGGGCCAGATCGTCGATCGGATCATCGGTGGTGCAAACAGCCTTGACGTTGGAACCGGTCATCAGGCCGCGAGCCGACAGGGCCGGCAGGCCGATTTTGGCATTGCAGGCTTCCCAGATGGCATCGGCATTCTGTTCGTTGATGATCAGGTCCACGCCGAAATAGCGGCGCAGTTCCAGATGGCTCCAGTGATAGAGCGGGTTGCCAATGCCCAGCGGCAAAACGCGGCAGAAGGCGCGGAATTTTTCCTGGTCCGGCGCATCGCCGGAGCAGAATTCTTCGGCCACGCCGGAGCTGCGCATGAAGCGCCACTTGTAGTGGTCGCCACCCAGCCAGATTTCAGCAATATTCTTGAACTGCTTGTTTTCTGCGATCTGCGCAGGGGGTAGATGGCAGTGGTAATCGATGATCGGTTGCGGTGCCGCATATTCGTGATAGAGCTTCTGTGCGGTAGCGGTTTCCAGCAGGAAATTGTCGTCCATGAACGACTTGGCCATGAGTTATCTCCTTGGTTTGACAGGGGGTGGCAAGTGCAGCCCGGAAAAATCCAGTTTAGCAGGTTCGAGCATGATGGTTGGTAGAGCAGAAGATGCGCATCTGGTCTGCTAATAAAACCAGATAATTATCTCATGGGCCGTCCGGGGCATGTCAATCGATACAGTGCGCTGGCTTGATTTGAACTGGTCCGGCCAAAATGCGGGTGACGAGAGAATGAGCCGGATTCATGCCGGCGTGCATATTTCTACCGTGAGTGTCATTCATCGATCATGGTAGAATCCCCACTTTGCAAAAAGCTCGGGAAAGTTTTTCACCATGTTCTCCAAGTCGCTGACTATTGCCAACTACGATGCCGAACTCGCAGCTGCCATTGCTGCGGAATGCACGCGTCAACAGGATCACATTGAACTGATCGCCTCCGAAAACTATGTTTCCGCCGCCGTGATGGAAGCGCAGGGTTCGCAGCTGACCAACAAATATGCTGAAGGCTACCCGGGCAAGCGTTTCTACGGTGGTTGCGAGCATGTTGACGTGGTTGAGCAGCTGGCTATCGATCGCCTGAAGCAACTGTTTGGTGCCGAATACGCCAACGTGCAGCCGCATTCCGGCTCGCAAGCCAACCAGGCTGTGTACTTCGCCTTCCTGAAGCCGGGTGATACCGTGATGGGCATGAACCTCGGTCACGGTGGCCACCTCACGCACGGCTCGCCGGCCAACCTGTCGGGCAAGCTGTTCAATATCGTTCCTTACGGCCTGAACGATAAGGAGGAGATCGATTACGACGAGATGGAGCGTATCGCGCTGGAACACAAGCCCAAGCTCCTGATCGGTGGTGCATCCGCCTACGCCCTGCGTTTTGACTGGGCCCGTATGGCCGAGATTGCCAAGAAGGTTGGCGCCTATTTCATGGTCGACATGGCCCACTATGCCGGCCTGGTTGCCGCTGGTCTGTATCCGAACCCTGTGCCGCATGCCGACTTCGTGACCTCTACTACCCACAAGACCCTGCGCGGTCCGCGCGGTGGTGTGATCATGGCCAAGGCCGAATACGAGAAACAGCTGAATTCCAGCGTTTTCCCGGCATTGCAGGGCGGCCCGCTCATGCATGTGATCGCAGCCAAGGCTGTTGCCTTCAAGGAAGCGCTGCAGCCGGAATTCAAGGAATACGCCGAACAGGTGCTGAAAAACGCTGCCGCCATGGCCAAGACGCTGTCCGAGCGTGGTCTGCGCATCATCTCCGGCCGCACCGAATCGCACGTATTCCTCGTTGACCTGCGCCCCAAGGGCCTAACTGGCAAGGCCGCTGACGCAGTACTGGGCAAGGCGCATATCACTGTTAACAAGAACTCGATCCCGAATGATCCGGAAAGTCCGTTCGTGACTTCCGGCATCCGTATCGGTTCGCCGGCAATTACCAGCCGTGGCTTCAAGGAAGAAGAAGCCATCCTGGTGGCCAACCTGATCGCCGATGTGCTCGACAAGCCGGAAGACGAAGCCAACATCGCAGCCGTGGCGGCCAAGGTGAAGGCATTGACGGCACGTTTCCCGGTTTACGGTGCGTAAACTGCGCCCGTAAAACCAGGTAAAGAATGAAAGACCAGACAGGGTGGGGCATTGCTCCACCCTGTATCATTTGTAGTATTGCATGGCTTTTCAGCTGCCGGATTGCGGCAGGGAGCAAGACTGATGAAGTGTCCTTTCTGTGGTTGTCCCGATACCCAGGTGGTCGATTCGCGCGTATCCGATGAAGGCGATGCGATTCGCCGTCGCCGTCGCTGCACTGCCTGCGACAAGCGCTTTACCACCTATGAAACCGCCGAGGTGCGTTTGCCGCAAGTGGTCAAACAAAACGGCCAGCGCGTGGAGTTCGACCAGGAAAAGATCCGGGTCAGCTTTCAGCGCGCCCTGCACAAGCGACCGGTGCCCACGCAACTGGTCGACGAGGCGATCGAGCGCATCGTGCAAAAGACGCTGACGCTGGGCGAGCGCGAAATTCCGTCGCGCCAGATCGGTGAACTGGTGATGAAGGAGCTGGCCAAGCTCGACAAGGTGGCCTATGTGCGATTTGCTTCGGTCTACCGCTCCTTCCAGGATCTGGATGATTTCCGTGATGCTATCCGAGAGGTCACCAGGGAATGACCGCTACTGCAACGCAGGTGCGAGTGTCGTTTTCTGAAGATGACTTGCGCCATATGCAGCATGCACTGGCATTGGCTGCCCAGGGCCTGAACACCACCACGCCCAATCCGCGCGTGGGCTGTGTGCTGGTCAAGGATGGGAAAGTCGTGGGCGAGGGCTGGCACGAGCGGGCCGGGGAGCCGCATGCCGAAGTGCATGCGTTGCGCGCTGCCGGCAGTCAGGCCAACGGGGCGACGGCTTATGTCACGCTGGAGCCGTGCAGTCATCATGGCCGCACGCCACCGTGCGCCGAAGCCCTAGTCGCGGCGGGCGTTGCCCGCGTGGTGGTGGCGATGCGTGATCCCAATCCGCTGGTGGCCGGACGCGGGCTGGCCATGCTGGAGCGTGCCGGTATCGCCGTAGCAAACGGATTATGCGAAGCCGAAGCGCTTGAGTTGAACAAGGGTTTTGTCAGCCGTATGACCCGAGGCCGGCCATGGCTGCGAATCAAGACGGGTTGCAGCCTGGATGGCCGCACGGCTTTGCCGGATGGGCAGTCGAAATGGATTACCAGCCCGGAATCCCGCGCCGATGTGCAGACCCTGCGCGCGCGCAGTTGCGCCATGCTCACAGGCATTGGCACCGTGCTGGCCGATGATCCGCAACTGACCGTGCGTGATTTTGCGGTTGAGCGCCAGCCATTGCGGGTGGTGCTCGATAGCAATTTGCGCACACCGGTCGATGCCGCCTTATTGCGTACACCAGGCGTACTCGTGGTCTGTGCAGTGGATAGCGCTGAATGTCGTGTGGCACTGGAGCTGGCCGCCGCCGAGATTCTTTGCCTACCTGATCACGCGGGTCAGGTTGATCTTGCTGCCTTGCTGCATGAACTGGGCAGGCGTGGTTGCAATGAAGTGACGGTTGAGGCAGGGGCCGAGTTGGCGGGTGCCTTTGCCCTGGCCGGATTGGTGGATGAATGGATCATCTATCAGGCACCCGTCATCATCGGTGATCCGGCGCGTGGCATTGCAACGCTGAATCTGACCAGTCTGGCCGATAAATTATGCCCGCTGGAGGTGGAAAAACAGGCAGTCGGGCCCGATATGAGATGGTCATTGCGCTTTACAGCTATTGCAACGCTGCTGGCAACGGCAGCGCCCTGAGGAGATTGAAATGTTTACAGGTATTGTTCAGGCAGTGGGTACCATTGAAAACGTCGAGGCATTTCCGGGAGGCG
Source organism: Formivibrio sp. oc-25 (assembly GCF_055810895.1). NCBI lineage: Bacteria > Pseudomonadati > Pseudomonadota > Betaproteobacteria > Neisseriales > Chitinibacteraceae > Formivibrio > Formivibrio sp. oc-25. The sequence continues at coordinate 11,681 of NZ_JBVVOL010000018.1, forward strand.
TACATCTGACCGTCCATGCCCCGGAGCTGGATATGTCTGATGTCGGCCTGGGTGACAGCATTGCGCATAACGGCGCCTGCATGACTGTGGTCAGCCTGCTTGATGCACACCGGTACCAGATTGATGTTTCGGAAGAGTCTTTGCGTTGTACTTGCGGGCTGGATGAGGTCGGTAAGCGGGTCAACCTGGAAAAAGCCATGCGACTCGGAGACATGCTGGGCGGGCATATGGTATCCGGCCATGTCGATGGTGTTGGCGAAGTGATCCGGTTCGAGCCGATAGGCGAAAACCGTGAATTGGTCATCCTCGCGCCTGCAGAGCTTGGTCGCTATCTGGCGGCCAAGGGCTCGGTTGTGGTCAACGGCGTTTCGCTCACTACCAACCGTGTGATGGATGTTGCTGGCGGTTGCGCGTTTTCCATCAATCTCATTCCGCATACCCTGAGCGTGACCACGCTGGGCGCGATCCAGGCAGGGGATCGCGTCAATCTGGAAATCGATCTGGTCGCCCGCTATGTCGAGCGCATGCTGGGCAAATAGTGAAGCAGCAAAAAATCCGATTGATTTCATTTAAATTATCCATATCTGTCCTCCTGCGTCATTAAATTAACAAGAAGCTTTGGCGGATGAAAATTCTGGCCAAGAAAGCTTGCACAGTGCTTGGCGAGATGGATGCTTATTGGCAAGATGTTGCACGTGCACAATCCGTAACCGAGTATCGCCATGGCACTGTTGCTGGGAAGTCTGCGGGGCAAGTTTGTTTTGATGATCGTGCTGGTGTTTCTCGGCACAGCTGTGTTGACGGTCTTATCGTTCAGCTGGGTTGGCAGCAATGTGGCCCGTTCACTGGGCGTACGTTTTGCCGAGAAGCAATTGCAGTATGAACAGGCACGCATCCGCGCACCGATTCTGCGCGAGATTGCACTGGCGCAAAAGCTGGCAGACTCCCCCGCACTGAAGGCCTGGACGCTGGCTGAACAAAATCCGGCGCTGCGCGAGGCCGCGCTGGCCGAACTCGAAAGCTATCGCCAGGCATTTCAGGACAAGAGCTTTTTCTTTGTTGTCGCAAATTCCCTTCATTATTACTACAACGATCGCAAGAACCAGTTTGCTGGCAAGGAATTGCGCTACGCACTGGACCCCAAAAAGCCGGAAGACAGCTGGTATTTCGCGGTTCGCAGCAGCCAGTTGCCATTTGAATTGAATGTCGATGTCAACCCGGAACTCAATGTCACCAATGTCTGGATCAACACCCTCATGCGCGCGCCCGATGGCAAGCTGCTGGGTGTGGCGGGTACGGGTCTCGATCTGTCGCGTTTTGTCGAGCAGTTCATCGCACGGGATCAATCCGGTGTCACCAATATCCTGATCAGCGACGCGAGCTTCATCCAGGCCCACCCGGATCGGCGTTATATCGATTTCAACAGCAAAGCCAAGCAGGACGGACAACGCTCGGAAATTTTCAATCTGTTGCAGAAGGAAGCCGATCGACAAGCCTTGCAGGCGGCCATGCAGCAACTGCGGCAAACCCCGGATGCTGTGCGAACGCTCTTTCTGACGCTGGATGGACGCGAGCAACTGTTCGGTATTGCCTATCTGCCGGAAATGCAGTGGTACAACGTCACGGTGATGGATCCGGAACGTATTCTGAGCATGCGCACCTTCATGCCGATCGTGGCGGTACTGGTGGTGGCACTGATCCTGTCGCTGATCGGCGTTGCCTGGGTGTTGCATCATGTCGTGCTGCGCCGGATCGACCGGCTGGATGGGGCCGCCCGCCGGGTGGCGGCTGGCAGTTATGAGGTGAGTCTGGCGGCAGACGGCAACGATGAAATGGGCCGTCTGGCCGAAGGGTTTACCCGCATGGCCGGCATGATCCGCGAGCATACCCAGCAACTCGAAACCCGTGTGGCCGAGCGCACGGCAGCCCTGCAGGAAGCCAATCTGCAGCTGGAGCTGCGCAACAAGCAGATCCTGGATTCGATTCGCTATGCCAAGCTGATTCAGACCGCGATTTTGCCCAGAGCCGATCTGCTGGCGCGTCACCTGGATCAGCACCTGATGATCTGGTTGCCGCGCGATGTAGTGGGCGGCGATTTCTATTTCCTCTATCCGACTGCACAAGGCTGTTACCTGGGGCTGGTGGATTGCACCGGGCATGGCATTCCCGGCGCCTTCATGAGCATGACTGCGCATGCCGTGATCCGCCAGGTGCTGGCTGAAGCCGAGCAGCAATCCTTGCCGGAAATTCTGGAGCGGATCGATGCTTCGCTGCGTGAAACGCTGCAACATAATCCGCATGCAGACGGGCTCAATTACGGCATGGATATCGGCTTGTGCCACTTGTCCGGCAAACAGTTGACCTATGCAGGTTGCGGCGTACCGCTGTATGTCAGCCGCCAGAACGATATCGAAATCATTCCGGCAACACGCCGTGGACTGGGTTATCGGCGCCGGCACTCGCTGCGTGCCATCCAGTCGCATGTACTGTCACTGGAAGAAGATGCGTACTGTTATCTGGCCAGCGATGGCTTGCTCGATCAGGCGGGTGGCAAAGATGGTTTCGGTTTCGGGCGAGAAAGATTTATCGAATTTTTACGGCAGTATCGTTCGCTGTCGCTGGCCGAACAGCAGGCCAGGCTGATCGATGTGCTGGAACAATACCGTGGCGATCTGCCACAACGTGATGACATCACGGTTTTGGGGTTTTCCATAAAAGGAACGACTGATGCAAAGCATTGACCTCTGGACGCTGAGACGACAATTCGAAGATGCCAATATTCAGATCTGCTTCAATGGGCCGCTTTCCCACAGCATTATCGAAGAGCTGGGTCTGGCCGTGAAACGCTATCTGGAAAATGAAACGCCGGGCTCGGACAAAATGATGGATGTGTTCTCCGTCTACATCGAACAGACCCAGAACGTGCGCAATTATGCCCAGCGAAAGATTGCTGAAGGTGCCGATGCTGCGCGTTTCAATGCGGTTACGCTGTTGATTGGACGTGTTGCAGATCACTATCTGGTGTCATCCGGCAATCTGGTCAATGTGGCGGATCTGCCGGCGTTGACCAGCAGGATAGATCATTTGCAAACGCTGGATGCCACGGGCCTGAAGGCGTTATACAAGGAAGAACGTCGCAAACCCCGTGCGGAAGATGCCCTGGGGGCAGGGCTTGGCCTGATCGATATGGCGCGCAAAACCAGCGTGCCGCTGGAATACCAGGTGCAGCCTGTTGACGGCAACACGGTTTTTTTCAATTTGAAGGCCGTGGTATAAGGAAAAACAAATGGAAAACTACACGCAGCTTGCCACTGGCTCGACGCCGGAAATTCACTTGAACCCGCTCAACGGCGAAATGCTGATTCGTGGCGAAAGTTATCCGGAAAACACGTTTGAATTCTATCGCCCGGTCATTGCCTGGATTCGGACTTTCCTGGCCGACAGCTCACAACCTGCCAGCCTGAAGCTGGAGCTGGTCTATCTCAATACCGGCAGCGTCAAATGCATGATGGATATTTTTGACCTGTTTGAAGATGCACACCAGGAGGGGCGCAAGGTGCGCGTGAACTGGCGCTATCATGCCAAGAACCCGCGTTCGCTGGAAACGGCGGAAGAGTTCAAGGAAGATCTGACTTTCCCTTTCGAGATCGAAAGCTTCGAGCATGAATAAACAGGAAAATCTGCCCGCAACCGATGCTGAAGATGATCAGCTGCAGCGGCGACTTGATTCGCTGGCCAAGGAATATGCCGAACACCCCTTGTTTGACGAATTGCATCAGCTTGCGCGCCAGTACCAGCGACTGGAGCGCAAACTGCACAAGATTGCCCGCATCAGTGACCGCATGCAGGCGCAGATCCTGGAGTTGAACCAGCAGCTTGGCGAAAAAGCCATCACGGACCCGCTGACGGGCTTGCTCAATCGGCGCGGCATGTATGAATGCCTGGAGGTGGCGGCGGGTCATCTCGACCGCGAGCAGCGCGCCTTCGGTGTATTGCTGCTCGATCTGGACTATTTCAAGCAAGTCAATGACAGCTATGGCCATCAGGTGGGAGACGAGTTGCTGGTCGAGCTCGGACGCGCATTGCGCCATAATCTGCGCGTTTATGATTGTTGTGCGCGCTGGGGCGGTGAGGAATTCCTGCTGTTGCTGCAGGATTGCACCACGGAATCACTCGCATCGGTGGCCAAAAAAATGCTGGATATGGTGCGTACCCTGGAGGTTCCTTCCATTCCGGATAGCCACTTGCTCACGGCCAGTATCGGTTGCTACCTGTGCCAGCAGGTCGAACCGCTCGATGAAGTGATCCGCAAGGCCGATGCGGCCATGTATCGCGCCAAGGAAATGGGGCGCAACGGTCTGGTGCTGTGCGCTTCCTGATCAGTTATTCAAGATAACGGCTGCCGCCGTAGCCGGATATCGCCATCAACAGGCGCGTAACACCGAATGCCATCCAGGGCAGCAAGCGCTGTACCGGATGTTGCTGATGCAGATCTTCCAGCCGAACCTGCACGGTGTCAGAAGAAAGCCGGTGACGCAGATCAGCATGCAGGATGGATGCGAATGCCATATCCAGCACCACGATATTGGCTTCACGTGCCAGCAGCAGGCTGAGCGGATCAATATTGCTGGAACCCACCGTGCACCAGTGTCCATCAATCACCGCCACTTTGGCATGCATGAAACCCTTGTGGTATTCATGGATCTCGATGCCGGCGGCCAGTAGCTGGTGATAGAAGCCGCGCGTGGCATAGTGCAGCAGGATATGGTCAACCATTCCCTGCAAAATCAACACGATACGCACGCCGCGCTGGGCTGCTCGGATCAGGGCATGGCGAAAGCGCAAACCCGGCAGGAAATAGGCATTGGCGATGATGATTTCATGCCGCGCCGATTCGATCGCCTGCAGGTATTCGTTTTCGATGCTGCGCCGATGCCGGAAGTTGTCGCGAATCACGAATTTGGCCGGAACATTGCCAGCGATTTTCCCGTGCGGATGCAGACGGCTTTTGCGCAGCCATTGCCGTTTCAGCTGCAACAGGGCACTTTGGCGCCACATGCGATCGGCGGCGGCATGCATGCGCGGCACCAGCGGGCCGTGCACCTCGACGGCATAGTCGTAACGCGGTGCCAGCCCCGGAATGCGTTCACTTTCATCGGACAGGATATTGATGCCGCCGATGAAGCCGGTTTCCCCGTCGATGATCGCCAGCTTGCGATGAAGTCGCCGCAAGCGGGTACGATCAAACAGGCGCGAGCGGATTTCCGGCCGGAAGAACAGCAATTGCACACCGCTGCCGGTGAGTCTTTCCTGCCAGAACTTCGGAAAATTGCGTGCGCCGAATCCGTCGATATGCAGACGTACCCGCACGCCGCGTTGCGCCGCGGCAATCAGTGCCTCGGCCACACGCAGCCCGACCTCATCCAGCTCATACAGGTAGGTTTCAAGATAGATTTCCTGGCATGCCGAGGCAATCTCGGCAAGCAGAGCCGTGAAATAGTCATGCCCGTTATAGAGCAGACGCAGGCGGTTGCCCCGGATAAAGCCCGGCATCAGCTGGTTTCCCGTCGTCGGTGAATAACGGTAAACAGCGGCGCATGGTCGGAAAGCCCGACCCACGGCTCATCGGCCAGTACTTCCGCGTGCTCGATGCTGAAGCCGCGCGTATAGATCCGGTCCAATTGCAACAGCGGCAGACGGGCTGGAAAACTGCGGGCATGGGCACCATGCAGGGTTTCGAAGGCTTCGGCGAGTCCCAGTTCGTGCTTCAGTGCATGCGTGGCTTCACGGGTCCAGTCATTGAAATCGCCCGCGAGAATCAGCGGATCGTGTGCCGGAATGCTGTCCATGACATATTTGGCCAGCATATTGATCTGCTTGCGCCTGTCGCGTGCGAGCAGGTTCAGATGTACGCACAGGGCATGCAACGGTACATCCCAGGCGCCGATTTCAAGCGTGCAGTGCAACAGCCCGCGCTGTTCGAACCGGTGCAGGGTCAGATCGATATTTTCGGTTTTGCTGATCGGATATTTCGACAACAGGGCATTGCCGTGGTGGCCGAGGCGGTGATTGGCGTTGCGGCCGTAAGCGGCCTTGAGGCTGTCGCCGGCCAGAAACTCATGCTGGGGGGCCTGCGGCCAGGCCGCAAAGCGCTTGGCACGCCATTGATGCTCGCCCTGAACCTCCTGCAGAAATACGATGTCCGGGTTGAGCCGGTGCAATTCACGCTGGACTTCATGCAGGACCAGGCGCTGGTTGAAGGTCGAAACTCCTTTGTGGATGTTGTACGATGCCACTCTAAGCCGTCTGTCCATGATTCTTGCCTCAGTGGCCGATACGCTCCGGCAGCATGCGAATCGCTTCCGCATTCGAGGGCGAAAACACCATTTCTGCGGCCACATGCCAATCCAGCCAGCGGTAGCGGCTATGCTCGCGTTCAGCCAGCGTCACGGCCAGGGTTTCCGGCACTTCCAGGCTGAAAACATGCTCGGTGTTGGTGGTAACGCCCGGGGCGTAACGATGGCGCCAGCGCTCGTAGATTTCAAAATCGGAACAATAATCCCAGTCCCGCAGAATGTGCTGCTGTGCATCCAGCCCGGTTTCTTCAAGGAGCTCGCGACAGGCTGTTTCAATCATGCGCTCATCGTCTTCGCGGCTGCCGGTTACCGATTGCCAGGCATCGGGAAAATCCGTGCGCTCCATCAGCAGGACTTTCAGATCAGGGGTATGGACGATGACAAGTACCGATACGGGCTGTTTGTAGGCCAATCTTGCACTTCCGGTTATTCATGACGTTGCTTGTATTTTAGCACCGGGCTGGAAATAGCACGCCGGATTGCTGCCGTCACTCTTCGACCCAGCCATGCTCGACAGCAAAAACGGCCGCCTGGACACGGCTGTTGAGGTGCAATTTCTTCAGGATATTCTGCACATGGATTTTCACCGTGCTCTCGGCCAGATCGAAGCGCCGGGCGATTTCCTTGTTGCTTTCGCCACGTGCCAGTGACTGCAGGATCTCGCGCTCGCGCGGCGTGAGTTTTTCGCGCTCACCATTGCTGGTGGCCGCAGGGGGCGCTGTGCGGTTGCGCACCTGGGCGACCAGCTTGGCGGTCATTGCTTCCGCGATGACATCTTCTCCGCGTGCGGCCTTGCGTATCGACGATGTCAGTACGTCGGCATCGATATTCTTCAGCAGATAGCCGCGCGCACCGGCTTGCAGTGCGGCAACCAGCTCTTGGGCCTCTTCGGAAACCGTCAGCACCAGGACTGCGCTGTTCGGGGCATCTTCGCCAATCAGGGGCAACGCTTCCAGGCCAGACAAACCCGGCAGGTTCAGGTCGAGCAGCACGACATCAGGCTGCAACTGCCGTGCGCGCTTGACCGCATCGAGACCATCCGCAGCTTCGCCGACGATTTCAAAGTCGGGCTGCGCCTGCAGCAACAGGCGGATGCCGGAGCGAAAAAGGGTATGGTCATCGACCAGCAACACACGAATCGGTTGGGTGTTCATCAGTTGTCCTTGGCAGATTCGGGCTTGATGCGCGCGATATGCAGGCGGATGCGGGTGCCAGCTCCTGGCTGGCTTTCAATGCTTAGCCGGCCATTGAGGCGGGCCGCCCGTTCCTGCATGATCGACAAGCCGACATGCCTTTCATTTTGCTTGTCCAGCCGGTCGAGGTCAAAACCCCGGCCATTGTCGGCGATCTCGAGCCGGTAATCCGTGTCGTTGTCGATCTGGACCGAGACCGCACTGGCCTGGGCATGCTTGCGGATGTTGGAGAGCGCTTCCTGCGCGATAAACAATACTTGCAGTTGCTGTTCGGGTAACAGCGGCGTGCCGTTGCCGGTTTGCTGCAGCCGGGTTTCAATGCCGGTTTGCTGCTTGAATCTTGCCAGGGTCTGCTGCAAGGTTTGTTCGAGCTGGCCGGATTCCAGCTTGCTGCGGAAATTCAACAGCAGCTCGCGCACATCGTTGTAGCTTTCCTCCACGCCCGCGTGCAGCAGCGGAACGATCTGGCGCGCGTTGGCGAGGCTTTCCCGGTCAAGCGCGCCTTCGAGCATCTGTACCTGCAGATTCAGAAAATTCAGACTCTGGGCAATGCTGTCGTGCAGCCCCTGCGCCACCAGATTGCGCTCTTCCAGAATGGCCAGTTGCCGCTCCTTGGCGCCAAGCTGGATGTTTTCCAGCGCCAGCCCAAGATGCTGGCCCAGCGTTTCCAGCAGTTGCACTTCCGTCGGCGACAGGATGCGCTCCTGCTTGAAATGCAGCGCGAAAGTGCCCAATGCGCCTTGTGGGGCCGCCACCGGAAACACGCTGATGCCGCGAAAACCGGCGGCCGCACAGCGCATGACCTCGCCGGCGGGCAGATGGCGAAAATCGCGAATTTCCATTACGCCATCCTTCATGGCCTGCCCGCACAGGCATTCGTGAGCTTTCATGCATTGTTCGGACTGAACCAGTTCTCCTGGCAAACCGCTCGATACCACGACGCGGATCTGTTCGGTGCCGGGATCGGCCACGCGAACGCTGCAGCCGCCGGTATCAAACCATTGCATCAACCGGGTCAGAAAGCCCTGGCACAGTTTTTCGGCCGTGGCGGGAATGCTCAGGAAAGCGGTCATTTCGTACAGGGCGGAAAGCTCGCGATTCTGCGCTGCCAGCCGTGCGGTTTTTTCGTGCACGCGCGCTTCCAGGCCGTGATACAGACTGGAAAGCTCGGCCGCCATGGTATTGAAGCCTTCGGTCAGCACGCCGAATTCGTCGCGCGTTTCCACTGGCAGGCGTACATCGAATTCGCGCGCGGCCATGCGCTCGATCCCGTTGCGCAGGCGCAATACTGGCCGGATGATCCAGAGGTAGAGCAGGAAAATCATCGCGACCGTACCGGCAATGGCGATAGCGATCAGGGTGGCCTGCGAAAAACGCAGCCACGCCGTCTTGCGTGCATTGTCGCGCTCGATCAGCAAAACCAGATCGTTGATTTCCGCCACAAACCCATCGGCTTGCTGGCGAAACAGGCCGCTGGCAGTGCGATTGCCAGAAAGAGCGGACTGCGCGTGGGCATGCAGGTGCTGCCAGTTGCTCATCACCTGCTGATGCTGGCTGCGTATGACGTTGTCGTTGGGCAAAAACAGGGGCCGTGCCGGATCGCCGCGCTGCAGCTCCTGCAGGGTGACATCCATCTTGCGCATGTCTTCGAGCGCAATGGCGGGCCCGGATGACGGGATGGATTCCAGTGCCAGCGCCAGCTTGTAGGTGCGCATGCGCAGGCTGCCGGCATCGTTGATGGCGGCAGCGCCACCTTCCAGTTGCCAGGAAAGCCAGAGCGTGCCACCCACCATGGTCAGCACCACGGCGAGCGCGATCAGCAATGCGGCAACAATGCGGGTAGAAAGGCGCTGGTGTGCCGGGATATCCGGAAATTCTGCATCCATGGGAAACACGCTTTTGTGGGAATCCAGTGCAGTATCGGACTAACCGCCGGTTTGCGCCATGAAGCGCACGATCTTTTGCGGTGCCTCGCGAAATTCGTGGCGTTCCGGTTTGCTGGCAATGCCGTCCCGGATGGCCGTGATCAGCTCTTCATCGCTGGCACCGGCACGCAGCAACGAGCCCAGTTCGACGCGTTCTTCCTGCCCCAGGCATAGCAGCAGCGTGCCATCCACCGTGAGTCGTACCCGGTTGCAACTCTCGCAGAAATGCTGCGACATGGGCGTGATCACGCCGATGCTGGTGCCGCTGGAGGGATCGACCCAGTAACGCGCCGGCCCGGCACCGCGCGGCATCAGTTGCGGAATCAGGCCATGCCGGATCGCGAGCCCGTCACCCAGCCGGGTCAGGTCGATGGCAGGCATGCGCTGGCCGGTGCTGCCCAGCGGCATCGGCTCGATCAGGCGCAGCACGAATCCTTCACGCAAGGCGAATTCCGCCATCGGTTCGATCTGGTCGAGATTCTGACCGGCCAGCACCACCATATTGAGCTTGATCGGGGCAAAACCGGCAGCCTTGGCGGCAGCGAGCCCTTCGATCACCTGGGCAAGTCCATCACGCCCGGTGATGCGGGCAAAACAATCGGGATTGAGGCTATCGAGACTCACATTCAGGCGCTGTACACCGGCATTTTTGAGTGCCCGGGCATGGCGCGCGAGCTGGGTGCCATTGGTGGATAGCGACAGGTCGGCGAGGCCGGGCAGGGCGGAAATACCTTGCACGAGGTCGGTCAGTCCGCGCCGCAACAGTGGTTCACCTCCGGTCAGCCGCACTTTGCCCACGCCCAGATGCACGAACAAACCGATCAGGCGAGTCATCTCGGCATGATTGAGCCAGTGTGCGGGTTCCTCGAAATCCTTGAAACCCTGTGGTAGGCAATAGGTGCAGCGCAGATCGCAGCGGTCGGTAACCGATACGCGCAGGTAATCGATGCGGCGATTGAACGGGTCGATCAGCTCGGTAGGCATGGTGGGCCGATCAATGTGCACCGCAACCGCAACCACGCCCGCGGGCAATCTTGTCGCTGTCGGCAATCTTGCTGATGCGCACGCGCCAGAGCGGGCCGCTTTCCAGGTATTCCCAGGCGTAGATGCCTGCCAGTTCCGCCTCGAACAGCCTGTGCAGCGGCTTGGGATCGTGATCGTTGAGAATCTGCAGTGCCTGACCGCGTTTCAGCACGGCAAAGGTCTGAAAGATGGCCGGGTGACGGTCGTAGGGTTCCAGGGTACGCACGTCGATGAGGGTGTCTTTCATGATCACTCCGGCCAGTGGGATGCTTCATTCTGTGGCGGGGAGATGCGCTTGCCAATCCGTCTGCCGGACTAGTCCGGATGGACTATGGGTACGATCCAATGAAACTTCACACTCAGAGGCATCGTATCAATCCGGCTGTTCGGTTACACCTGCTTCAGTAGGCGAGCAAGGGAAAGAACTTCCTATCCTCAATCAGCATATGCTGCGCGACGACCTCATACGCGAGGAAGTGGAACAGTTCGCCCACGCCGGCCTGATCCTTATCGAACCGGTAGGCCAACTGGTTGGCGCGTTGTACCAGATGGGCGTGAAGCTCGCGGTGGTGTTCGCTGTCCGCATAGGCAGCCTGCTGGAAAATGGCCTCCTCAACCCGGAAATGCTGATCGATTTCAGTGACCAGGACTGCGATCAATTGCGTGATTTCTGGCTTTGCCCGTTTATCCAGAATTGCTTTCAGTAGGGTATTGGCATGCTCGAACAGGGCGCGGTGCTGCGCATCGATCTGCGTATTGCCGGATTCGTAGGCCTTGCGCCAGACCAGCTGCACCAGATGCGTATCGGGCTGGGTGGTTTGGCCGGGTTCCTGTTGCAGGCATTCGGTTTCAACCCGGTTGCGACCCGCTGTCTTGGCCCGGTACAGCGCTTTATCGGCGCGATCCAGCCACGAAGCCCAGGTGTCGGTTGATTGGCACACGGCAAAACCAAAGCTGGCCGTGATCCGGTGTCCACCCGTGAACTCATGCTGTTCAACGGCAGAACGCATACGTTCAGCCAACTGGGCTGCACTGGCAAAGCTACTATTGGGCAGCAGTATCAGAAATTCCTCGCCGCCCCAGCGCCCCAAAAGATCGGTGGTACGGATACAGCCCTGTGTCACGGAACAGAACTCCTTCAGGATCTGGTCGCCGATGGTATGGCCGAATCGGTCGTTGATTTCCTTGAAGTGATCGATATCCACCATGATCAGCGATACCGGATGGCCGTAGCGTTCCAGCATGGCTATTTCCAGTTGGGCAGCCTCTTCCAGGCGAATGCGATTCCAGATACCCGTCAGCCTGTCTTTCATCGCCATCAGCCGGATGCGCTCGTCGGTACGTTCCTTGGTCATCAAGACAAAGCCATTTGAAATCAGAATGAGAGTGATGAACGTCGCCAGAAAGGTCAGTGATTGCACCGGTGTTTCGCGCATGATGCTGGAAATATTCTCGGGTGCGATAAGCGTGGTGACAATGCGCATGAGCAGTGTCGCGATCATGATAAAGAGCCCGCAGACCATCAAATGTTTTCCCCTGCCCGTGACATCGTTTTCGCGGTTGAGCAGGTTGAACAATACGATCAGGATTTGAGCCACATAGATCACGCCACCTACGATGATGCGGGCCGCGATATCAGACATAAGAAAGCTGAAAGCCAGGACAACGATCAATGGCGGCATCCAGAGCAGCATGGAAGAGACACGACGTCGCTGGAACTGGGTGATGGCGGAAAGAAAAAGGGAATAGCTGATTGAAAGGACAGTATTGCCAGCCAGCACCGAAAAAAGGTCCGGAATTTTGCCCCGTAGCGCAAACAGGATAAAAGCCAAGGTATGCACTGCCAGTGCCATGGTCCAAGTGTGCAGACCTTCATGATCTTTCGCAGGCGCCACCCACCCCACGGAAAATGCCAGGGTTGCACCTGCGGCGATGATCATCAGAAACATGGTGGGGATGTGGGTAGCCATGCTCGAATTGTGTGTTTGGTGCACTGTTTTAGCAAGAAAACGATGCACTTTTATCGGGCGGGAATGCTTGAATTTGCTGGGTTAAGAAAGATTTCTTCCGGCGTCAGGCCGGGCGAGTAAATCCATGCAGCAGGCTTGTCCATGTTGTGATTTGCAAGGGCCTGTTCAAAGCGGAAAACGCGTCAATCGCTGGCAGGTTTATTGTCTTCCGTTTGTAAATCCTGGTTCCATTCAAACCAGTCATCACCAAACATTTCCACCGGATGTTGCGTACGATCCGAGCCATTGCCACAGCGCAGGCTATCGGCCGGGCAGTACTTGTCGCAGCCCCAGCAGATGCGCTCGGGGTGCTTGGGATGGATGGGAAATTTTTTGGCCATGTGCAAAAATTGCTATCAATGGAGGCAAAAGCATGCCTGATGTTTACGCCGTTGTCGGCGTAAATAGGTCACGGGTGCGTGTGATAAAAGAACCGCCGGAATCCCGGCGGCCAGAAGGAAACGCGCTGTTTATCGGTATTTGCAAGCTGTGCATCGTCTCCAAAACATATCCTAGCGTGGCCGCACCAATTGCCATGCCCGGCTGAGATAACTGGCACTGCCAAACCCGCTCCAGACATGCACCAGCCGGCTGAACGGGAAGATCACGAACAGCGTCATGCCCATGAACATGTGCGCCTTATAGATCCACGGCACATTGACGATCAAGCTCGCTGCATCGCCCTTGAAGGTGACGATGTGCTGCGCCCAATAACCAAGCTGGACCATCACTCCCCCATCCAGATGGCCAACCGAGGTGAAGATACTGATCAACCCCAGCAACAACGTGACCAGAATCCACAGCATTACCAGCTTGTCGCCAAATGAAGTCACGGCGGCGATGCGCGGTTCGGAGAAGCGGCGGTGCAACAGAATCAGCAAGCCGATCAGGCACAGCACACCCAGCAGCGAGCCGCCGACAATTGCCATCATCTGCTTGGCTGCCGTGGTCAGGCCGAAGCTGTGATAGACCTCAACCGGGGTGAGCAGGCCGACCATATGCGTGGCAAACAGGCTGATGATGCCGATGTGAAACAGGATGCTGCCGATGCGCAGATTGCCGCGTTTCAGAAGCTGAGTCGATTCGCTGCGCCAGGTGTATTGCTCGCGCTCGAACCGGATCAGGCTGCCGAGCAGGAACACGGTCAGCGCAATGTAGGGATAAATCCCGAACAGGAATTGGTGCAAGTAAGTCATTGAGGTCTCCTTTGCCGGGTAGGTCAGGCCGCCCGGCGGCCGGGATGGAACTGGATCGTCTGCACGGCCGGTTTCAGCAGTGGTTCGGCACCATCCGGGCTCGGGCCAAACATCTCCATCGCTTCATCCATATCGCGCACCGGGGGTTCGGTCAGCGGCAACGGCATCACGTCACTCAGATCGACCAGTACATGGAAGATCGCGGCATACGGGCTTTCGTTGCGGTGCAGACGCATGCCGATAGCCGCCAGCACATGAATCGCTTCACCCAGCATTTGCTTGGCCTGATCGGACGGCAACTCGCCCAGGAATTCCAGAAACAGCGGTACGTAGTCAGGCAATTCTTCGTTGCCCGGTTCCAGGCCGTGGCGGCGGTATTCCTCCATCAGATCAACCATGGCTTGCCCGCGATCGCGCGATTCGCCGTGCACATGCTCAAAGAGGTGCAGCGAGTGCGCCGGGTTGCGGTCGAACGTGGCGACATAGTTTTCCTGCAGTTCGATCAGACTGTGCGCATCGATGAAACGGCGCAGCGCTTGCAAATCCGGGTGCAGTGCCAGCCAGGCGCTGAGCGCTTCGTCGATCTCGTTGCGCGCGGCAAGCAGGCCCGGTTCCGGGTAGGAAAGCAGTGCTGAAAGCGCACGATAGAATTGCGGTTCGGGCCACATCATTGCTCCTCCTTCTGCTTGCGCGATTTGGGCATGTCGACAAAGATCGTGCTGCCCTGCGACTTCTTGCCAAAGAGCGAGCCTTCGCTGGTTCCACCCGAGCAGCCGTTGCCGAAAGTGAAACCGCAACTGCCTTTCTCGTTGAAGCTGTCTTCAACCATTTCCTTGTGGCTGGACGGAATCACGAAACGGTCCTCGTAGTTGGCAATCGCCATGATCTGGTACATTTCCTCGACCTGCGCGGCAGTGAGTCCGACCTGATCCAGCACCTTCGCATCGCCCTTGCCATGCACCGATTCGCCGCGTTTGAAGGCGCGCATCGCCAGCATCCGGTCGAGTGCGGAGACGACCGGCGCTTCCTTGCCGGCGGTGAGCAGGTTGGCGAGGTACTTCACCGGAATGCGCAGCTGGCTGGTATCCGGAATGATGCCGTTCATTCCGAGCTGCCCGGCTTCGGCGCGCGACTGGATCGGCGAGAGCGGCGGGATATACCAGACCATCGGCAGCGTGCGGTATTCCGGGTGCAGCGGGAAGGCGACCTTCCATTCCATCGCCATCTTCCACACCGGCGATTTCTGCGCAGCATCGAGCCAGCTTTCCGGAATGCCCTGCTTGCGCGCTTCTTCCAGGATGGCGGGATCGTTCGGATCGAGGAACAGCTTGAGCTGTTCTTCGTACAGATCCTGCGTGTTCTCGACCGAGGCGGCGGCTTCGATCTGGTCGGCGTCGTACAGCATCACGCCCAGATAGCGAATGCGGCCAACGCAGGTTTCCGAGCACACGGTCGGCTGGCCCGCTTCGATACGCGGGAAACAGAACGTGCACTTCTCGGCCTTGCCCGATTCCCAGTTGAAGTAGATCTTCTTGTACGGGCAGCCCGAGATGCACATGCGCCAGCCGCGGCACTTGTCCTGATCGACCAGCACGATGCCGTCGTCCTCGCGCTTGTAGACCGAGCCCGACGGGCAGCTCGCCACGCAGGTCGGGTTCAGGCAGTGCTCGCACAGGCGCGGCAGGTACATCATGAAGGTGTTCTCGAAGGTCGAGTACATTTCCTTCTGGATGTCGTTGAAGAGCTGGTCGCGGCTGCGCGAATCAAACTCGCCACCCAGATCATCTTCCCAGTTCGGGCCCCACTCGATCTTGGGCATCTTCTTGCCGGTGATCACCGAGATGGGCCGCGCGGTCGGCGGCGTCTGCGACAGAGGCGCCTTCTGCAGGTGCTCGTAGTCGTAGGTGAACGGCTCGTAATAATCGTCGATCTCGGGCATGTTCGGGTTGGCGAAGATGTTGCTCAGAATCTTCAGCTTGCCGCCCTGCTTGGGTTCGAGCTTGCCGTCCGACGTGCGCACCCAGCCGCCTTTCCATTTTTCCTGGTTCTCCCATTCCTTGGGGAAACCGATGCCGGGCTTGGTCTCGACGTTGTTGAACCAGGCGTATTCCACGCCATCGCGGCTGGTCCAGACGTTCTTGCAGGTCACCGAACAGGTGTGGCAACCGATGCACTTGTCCAGGTTCAGCACCATGGCCACTTGGGCTCTGATTTTCATGTATTGCACTCCTTGCGTCGTGCGGTGAGGAGTGAGAGGTTAGGCGAGAGGGGTAAACCCCAGCCACACTCACTCTTCACCGGCGCATTTCTGTTTACAGATGCGGGAAGGTCTTTACTCCTGACTCCTCACGCCTTACTCCTCACCGGCGGCTTCGACGAGCGGCCCTTCCAGCCAATCCACCTTATTCATCTTGCGCACGATCACGAATTCATCGCGGTTGCTGCCGACGGTGCCGTAATAGTTGAAACCATAGGAAAGCTGCGCATAGCCGCCGATCATGTGCGTGGGCTTGGTCACCGCGCGCGTCACGCTGTTGTGGATACCGCCGCGCTTGCCGCTGGTTTCCGCGCCGGGCACGTTCACGATCTTTTCCTGCGCGTGGTACATCAGGCACATGCCCTTGGGCACGCGCTGGCTCACCACCACACGCGCGGTCAGCGTGCCGTTGACGTTGAAGACCTCTACCCAGTCGTTATCCTTGATGCCGGCTTGCTTGGCTTCGACCTCGGATACCCAGACGTGCGGGCCGCCGCGGCTCAAGGTGAGCATGCGCAGGTTGTCGGAGTAGGTCGAATGGATGCCCCATTTCTGGTGCGGGGTAATCCAGTTCAGCACCAGCTCCGTGTTACCGTTGGGCTTGTTGCCGAGCATCGGGCTGACGGTCTTGGTGTCGATCGCCGGCTTGTAGACGCACAGGCCTTCGCCGAAATCGAGCATCCAGCGGTGATCCTGGTAGAACTGCTGGCGGCCGGTCAGCGTGCGCCATGGAATCAGCTCATGCACGTTGGTGTACCCGGCGTTGTAGCTGACCTCCTCCGATTCGAGCCCCGACCAGGTCGGCGACGAGATGATCTTGCGCGGCTGCGCCTGCACATCTCTAAACCGAATCTTGTCGTGTTCGCGCCCCACAGCCAGATGGGTGTGATCGCGCCCGGTGATCTTGCCCAGCGCTTCCCACGCTTTCACCGCGACATGGCCGTTGGTTTCCGGCGCGAGGCTCAGGATCATCTCGGCGGCATCGATCGCGCTTTCCAGCTTCGGCCGGCCCTGGCTCACGCCCTCGGCCTGCACGGTCTTGTTCAGGTGCGCGAGTTCGGTGATTTCATCGCCGGTCTTCCAGCCGATACCCTTGCCGCCGTTGCCGAGCTTGTCGAGCAACGGGCCGATCGAGGTGAACTTCTTGTAGACGTCGCCGTAATTGCGTTCGACCACTGCGATGCTCGGCATGGTCTTGCCCGGAATCGGCTCGCATTCGCCGTGCTTCCAGTCCTTCGGCTCGAACGCCTGGCCCAGCTCGCCCGGGGTGTCGTGCAACAGCGGGGTCAGCACCAGGTCTTTCTGCGTACCGAGGTATGGGCCGGCGAGTTCCGAGAACTTCTTGGCGATGGCCTTGTAGATTTCCCAGTCGCTCTTCGATTGCCACAGCGGTTGCACCGCTTCCGACAGCGGATGGATGAACGGGTGCATGTCAGAGGTGTTCAGGTCGTCCTTCTCGTACCAGGTCGAGGAAGGCAGCACCACGTCGCCGTAGAGACAGGTGGTCGACATGCGGAAATCGAGCACCGTCAGCAAGTCAAGCTTGCCCTCCGGCGCTTCTTCGCGGAATTTCACTTCGGATGGGCGCAAGCAATCGTCCTCTTCGCTGAAGAGGGCATTTTGTGTGCCGAGCAGGTACTTGAGGAAATACTCGTGCCCCTTGCCCGAGCTGCCGAGAATGTTCGAGCGCCAGACGAACATATTGCGCGGGAAGTTCTTCGGGTTGTCCGGATCGTCACAGGAGAACTTGAGTCGCCCGGCCTTGATCTCGTCGACTGCAAACTTCACCGGATCGGCACCGGCCGCGCTGGCCGCGGCTGTCAGGTCGAGCGGGTTGGTTTCCAGTTGCGGAGCGGAAGGCAGCCAGCCCATGCGTTCGGACTTGGCGTTGAGATCGAGCAGCGTCTGGTGGCCATATTTGCCGCTGTCGGCGGTCGGCGCGAGGATTTCGTTCAGCGAGAGCTTTTCGTGGCGCCACTGGCTGGTGTGGTTGTAGAAGAAGCTGGTCGAATTCATCTGGCGCGGCGGGCGTACCCAGTCGGTGGCGAACGCGAGCGGCACCCAGCCGGTCTGCGGACGCAGCTTTTCCTGGCCCACGTAATGCGCCCAGCCGCCGCCGGATTGGCCGACGCAGCCGCACATCATCAGCATATTGATGATGCCGCGGTAGGTCATGTCCATGTGATACCAGTGGTTCAGCGCCGCGCCAACGATCACCATGCTCTTGCCTTGCGTGTCGTGCGCGTTCTGGGCGAATTCGCGCGCCACCTGGATCACCAGATCGCGTTTGACGCCGGTATGCTTCTCCTGCCAGGCCGGGGTGTAGGGGATGTCGAGGTTGTAATCATTGGCAACATGGCCACCACCCAGACCGCGATCGACGCCATAGTTGGCCATGGTCAGATCGAATACGGTGGCGACCAGTGCTTCGGAACCGTCCGCGAGCTGGATCTTTTTCACCGGCACGTTGCGCACCAGCAAGTCGCCGGCATCCTGGCCGCCAAAGTACGGGAAGCCGACACCGACCACGTCATCGCGGCCATTGATCAGCGAGAGTTGCGCATCGATCTCGCGCAGGCAGTTACCGTCTTTCTGTTCCAGATTCCAGCGACCGATCTTTTCGCCAGTCTCGCCCCAGCGGAAGCCGATGCTGCCGTTGGGCGCAACAATCTGGCCGGTTTTTTCGTCGATCAGCAGTGTTTTCCACTCGGGGTTATTGGCTTCATTGAGGCTGTCTGCGAGGTGCGAGGCGCGCAGGAAATGATCGGGCACATACATGCCGGCCTGATGCCTGAGCAGCACCAGCATCGGCATGTCGGTGTACTGCTTCACATACGAATTGAAATAGGCCGATTGCCCGGCGGTGTGGAATTCCTTGAGGATCACGTGGCCCATTGCCATCGCCAGCGCGGCGTCGGTACCTTGCTTGGGCGCGAGCCAGATATCGCCGAACTTGACCATTTCACCGTAATCGCTCGAAATCGCGACGGTCTTGGTGCCCTTGTAGCGCACTTCGGTGTAGAAGTGGGCATCCGGCGTGCGCGTCTGCGGCACGTTCGAGCCCCATACCATCAGGTAGGTCGAGTTGTACCAGTCGGCGCTTTCCGGCACGTCGGTCTGTTCACCCCAGATCTGCGGGCTGGACGGCGGCAGATCGCAGTACCAGTCGTAGAAGCTCATGCACACGCCGCCTATCAAGGAGAGATAACGGCTGCCGGCGGCGTAGCTGATCATGCTCATGGCCGGAATCGGCGAGAAACCAATTACTCGGTCCGGGCCGAAATTCTTCACCGTGAACGCATTGGCGGCGGCGATGATCTCGGTCGCCTCGTCCCAGCTCGCGCGCACGAAACCGCCCTGACCGCGCACGCTCTTGTAGCGCTTGGCCTTGACCGGGTCCTGGCTGATGCTTTGCCAGGCGGTGATCGGGTCCATGGTCTTGCGCGCCTCGCGCCACATCTCCATCAGGCGGCCGCGGATCAGCGGGTATTTCACGCGCTGCGCCGAGTACACGTACCAGCTATACGAGGCGCCACGCGGGCAGCCGCGCGGTTCGTGGTTGGGCAGATCCGGGCGCGTGCGCGGGTAGTCGGTCTGCTGGGTTTCCCAGGTGATCAGCCCGTTCTTTACGTAGATCTTCCATGAGCAGGAACCGGTGCAGTTCACGCCGTGGGTGGAGCGCACGATCTTGTCGTGCTGCCAGCGGCTACGGTAGGCGTTTTCCCACTGGCGATCCTCTTCGACGACCGCGCCGTGACCATTGGAAAAGGTTTCCTTGGTGCGGGACAGGAATTTCAATCGGTCCAGAAAATGGCTCATATTCTCTTCTCCATCGGTGCGGCCATTACGACAAAATCAGTTGTTCAAATTTCGCAGTTCAAATCACGTTAAGCGAGCGAGCCAAAGCAGGTTGTGGGAGCCCGGAGCACAGAAACCGGAATGTACTTATAGGTACATGAGGATTTCGAGCACCGCGCAACCACAAGATGCGAAGGCACAGCCGCTTAACAAGGCATGGGGGCGTTTTTGCGGCTGTAGAAAAACCAGGTAATCAGCACGCAGCTCACGTAAAAGGTCAGGAAGAAATACAGCGCCACTTCCGGACCGCCGGTAGTTTTCATGGATAGCCCAAAACTCTGCGGAATAAAGTAGCCACCATAGGCACCGATCGCACTGATGAAGCCTGCGGCCGCAGCCGATTCCTTCACCCCGGCCAGTTTGGCCTGGCGCTGTGCGATTTCACCTTGTCCGGCGGCACGGCGTTCGGCCAGCGTGATGAATATGGTCGGGATCATCTTGTAGGTGGAGCCATTGCCAATGCCGGCACAGGCAAACAGCGCCAGGAAACTGGCAAAGAAAACCGGCCAACTACCGGCACTGTCTGCTTGTGGCAGGGCAGAGAGCACGCCGAGCACGCCGCAGATCATGCCGACGAACACCAGCAGCGTAACCCTGGCGCCGCCGATGCGATCAGACACCATACCGCCGATGGGGCGGATCAGCGCGCCGATCAAGGGGCCGAGAAAGGCATACTTGGCAATCGGAATCAGCGGAAACAGCGTTTTGGTCAACAGGGCAAACGCACCGGCAAAGCCGATAAAGCTGCCGAAGGTGCCGATGTAGAGGTAGCACATGATCCAGTTGTGGGTGCGGCGGAAAATCACGGCCTGCTCGCTGATCGAGGACTTGGCATCCGCAATGTCGTTCATGCCAAACCATGCTGCCAGCGTTGCGATGGCGATCAGTGGCACCCACATGAAACCGGCATTTTGCAGCCACAGGCTCTGCTGTACACCATCCTTGAGGTAAGTCTGCGCATCACCACCCAGGCCACCAAAAATTGGAATGGTCACGGCCATCGGGATCAGCAACTGTGCGATCGACACGCCAAGGTTGCCAAAACCGGCATTCAGGCCATTGGCAGCACCCTTCTTCGCGGCCGGGAAGAAAAAGGCGATATTGGCCATCGAGCTGGCGAAATTGCCGCTACCCAGCCCGCACAACAGCGCGATGGCCAGCATGGTCGGGTAGGAAGTGGCCGGATCCTTGACGGCGAACCCCAGCCAGAGTGCCGGTATCAGCAGCACGCCAGTCGAGATCGTGGTCCATTTGCGTCCGCCAAAAATCGACGGCATGAATGAATAGAAAATGCGCAAGGTCGCGCCGGACAAATGGGGCAGGGCGGCCAGCAGGAAGAGCTGATCCTTGCTGAAGGCAAAGCCGGCATTGGGCAGATTCAGCGTCACCATGCTCCACATCACCGAGATAATGAAGCCAAGCATCAGGCAGGGAATCGAGATCCACAGATTGCGCCGTGCCGTGTCTTTGCCGGTTTCTTCCCAGAACTGGGCATTTTCCGGCTCCCAGCGGTGCAGAACGTGTGTGGCCATGTTGGAAACTCCTTGTTGCAAGAATCAGTGATGACTGGTTGCCAGCGCGCGTTGCCCTTCGGCCACGGCTTCCGGACGGAAGCTGAAATGCATGCAGATCAGCGAAACGCAGACCGTGCCGAACATCAGCATGAAAGAGCTCGATCGCACACCGGTCAGATCGACCGCCGCGCCGAACATGATCGGCAGGATGAAGCCACCCATCCCGCCAGCCAGACCAACCACGCCGGAAACCGCACCGATATTGGCCGGGAACTCATCGGAAATGAACTTGAATACGGATGCCTTGCCTACCGCCATGGCGATGCCGGCCACGAACAGCAGAATGGTGAACGGCACCGGTGTCAGCCCGATATGAAAGGCTTGTGGGCCGCTGACGGTCTGGATCACAAAATCGGTCTGCGGATAGGAAAGGATGAAAAAGATGCCGCCGCACAGCCACATCACCCACCAGGTCACCTTGTAGGCGCCGTAATGGTCGGAAATCCAGCCACCCAGCGCGCGCAGCACACCGCCTGGCAATGAAAAACAGGCTGCGAGCAGTGCAGCGGTCTGCATCGTGAAGCCATACTCGCTCACGTAATACTTGGTCATCCACAGCGCGAGCGCCACGTAGCCGCCGAACACCACCGAGTAGTACTGGCAATAACGCAGCACGCGCGGGTCTTTCAAAAGCTTGAGTTGATCGGCGAAACCGGTCTGACGGCTCACCAGGTGAGCGGGATCACTGGCGGAAAACAGCCAGAAAAGCAAAGCCGTGGCGAGCATGGCCACGGCATAGACCTGTGGCACTGCCTGCCACCCCCAATAGGCAATGATCACGGGGGCGACAAACTTGGTCAGCGCCGAACCGGAATTGCCAGCACCAAATACGCCCATCGCCAGCCCCTGACGATCGCGGCTGAACCAGCGCGCCACATACGGCGTGCCGACCGAGAACGAACCGCCGGCCAAGCCCAGGAACAGGCCAAGAACAAGGAAATGCCAGAATTCGGTGGCGTAGCTGATCAGCCAGATCGGAATCACAGTGGCAAGCATCAGGCAGAGAAAAACAATGCGACCGCCGTAGCGGTCAGTCCAGATACCCAGCGGTACGCGTACCAGCGAGCCGGACAAGACCGGCATGGCGGCCAGCAGCCCGAATTCGGTTTCGTTCAGGCCGAGCTTCTGCTTGATGGGAATGCCGAGCACGGCAAACACCATCCACACCGCAAAGCAGATGGTGAAGGCAAAGGTGCTGGCAAACAGCACGGATACGGCATGCTTCTTCTGGGCAGACATGGCAGGCCTCGCTCGGGTGTACTGCGACACCTGAAGACTAGACCCTGAAATGCAAAGGGGAAATTCGTCTTTGGCAGGGGGTACGACTCAGCCAAAAGAACTAGTCACCCTGTCGATTCGTCGAAAATACAGGTTCCGATGGAGTAATGCCGTTCACTTAAGTGGCTATTTACCCTCTCTCCCACAAGCGGGCGAGGGGAGTGTGTGGCTATCCACCGATTTTGCTCCCTCTCCCGCACGCGGGAGAGGGTTGGGGAGAGGGTAAGCGGCCCAAATATCCCTTAAGTGAACGGCATGAGTTCCGATGGAGTCAGTCTTTCATCCCAAGCCTGCGCGCGAGTTTGTGCAGGTTGCTGGCGTCGAGCTCCAAGGCCCGCGCCGCGCTGGCCCAGTTGCCATCGCAATTCGCCAGCGTCTGCCGGATCAACTGGCGCTGGTAGGCATCCAGCGCGGTCTTGAGCGGCAGATTGCCTGAAGTTGTCACTGGGTCGGGCAAGCCGAGCACCTCTTCGGGCGGCAGGTCGGCGGGTTGCAGGTCGAGATCGAGATGTTCCGGCTCCAGCGTCACGATCTCGGTGCGGTTCGCACCACGACTGACTGCGCGCAGCGCGGCGCGGCTGATCACGTGTTCGAGTTCGCGCACATTGCCGGGCCAGGAATAGGCACACAGTGCCAGTTCCGCTTGCGGAGACAGGCGCAGGCTGCGCACGCCTAGCCGGGTACGGTTCATTTCCAGAAAACTGCCTGCCAGCAGCAGTACATCATTGCCGCGCTCGCGCAGCGGCGGAATCTGTACCGGGTAGACGGAAAGCCGATGATAGAGATCGGCACGGAAATGGCCATCGCGCACACGATCATGCAGCTGGCGGTTGGTCGCGGCAACGATGCGTACATTGACCTTGTGCGGTTGGTCCGCGCCCAGTCGCTGGATTTCGCCATTCTGCAAGGTGCGCAGCAGTTTGGCTTGCACGGTGAGCGGCAACTCGCCAACTTCATCCAGAAACAGCGTGCCGCCATCGGCTGCTTCGATCCGGCCGGCGCGCTCGCCCACCGCGCCGGAAAACGCGCCTTTCACGTGGCCGAACAATTCGCTCTCGGCCAGCGATTCCGGCAAGGCCGCGCAGTTGACCTGTACCAGAGGGCCCTCGGCACGGCGCGAAGCGCGATGCAGTCGGCGTGCGAACAATTCCTTGCCGACGCCGGTTTCGCCTAGTAGCAGTACCGGCAGCTCCGAATCGGCGACGATATCGAGTTCGTGCAGCAGCTCCAGCAACTGCGGACTTTGCCCGATGATCTCGACCTCACCGGCCAGTGGCCGGGTCAGGGCCAGTGTTTCCTGGCTGGCGCGGCCGCTGCGCAGGCTGCGGTTTTCCTCCTCCAGCCGGGTGACCCGCACCACGGTTTCGATCACCAGTGCGAGCCGGGACAGATCATCGCGCGCGGCCTCACCAAAGACACTGTCGCTCAGCGCATCCAGCGTGAGCGCGCCCCAGGGGTTGCCATCCAGGGATAGACTGATGCCCATGCAGTCATGCACCGGCAGTGGCTCGCCCAGATGATGGTCGAGCAAGCCATCGTAGGGATCAGGCAGGGTGCTGCCGGGCGGGAAGCGTACCGGGGCGCGGCTGGCCAGGATGGCGGAAAGACGCGGGTGCTGCGCCACCACGAACCGGCGGCCGAGTGTTTCGCGCGCCAAGCCATCGACGGCAAGCGGACAGAGGCTGTCGCCCTCGTTTTTCAAAAGTCCCACAGCACCACAACCGAAGTGGGTACGGATCGCGCTGACCAGCCGTTGCAGGCGCACGGCACGCGGCAATTCAGTGACCAGATCGGCCAGCAACAAGGTTTCAATCATGGTAAATAAAACCCTATAACGGTATTTAATACCCTAAAATAATAAGGTATAAAATACCACAAATAAAATAAATATTTTAAAATCAATGCATTAAGAACTGGCACGGCACTTGCGTTATGCAGGGCGTTAACCACTGCGAACAAAGGATTGCCATCATGAGCCTGCTTGAACAACCCATCGGCCAACTTGCCTGTGCCTTGCCGGGCGCCACCCGCGTTTTCCACGCCCACAAGCTCGACTTCTGCTGCGGTGGCCACAAGACGCTGCGCGAAGCGGCGGAAAAACGCGGTGTCGATATCCAGGCACTCTTGGCCGAGCTGGAGCCGCTGCAAAACGTCGACTCGCAAGACCGCGACTGGCGCACCGCACCTTCCGATGAATTGATCGAATATATTCTGGAACGTTTCCATGAGCGGCACCGCGAACAGGTGCCGGAGCTGATCCGTCTGGCGCGGCGCGTGGAGCAGGTGCATGGCGATCGCCCGGATTGCCCGAACGGCCTGGCCGACCATCTGGAAGCCATGTATCAGGAACTGCTCAGCCACATGATGAAGGAAGAACAGATCCTGTTCCCCATGCTATTGCGCGGCAGCAACCGCATGGCGCAGGCACCGATGTCGATGATGCGGTTCGAGCATGATCAGCATGGCGATGCACTGGCCACGCTGGTTGCGCTGACCCACGACATCACCCCGCCTACCGACGCCTGCAATACCTGGCGTGCGCTCTATGCCGGCCTGAATGTGCTGCGCGAAGACCTGATGCAGCATATCCATCTGGAAAACAATGTCCTGTTCCTGAATGCGGAACAGGCTGCAACGGCGGTCAGATAACCCTTTTCCCCGGCCTTGCGCCGGGGATTTTTCTGGAAACACCATGTTCGGACTGGCAAAAAAATCAGAATTGGCGGGCGTGCGCCATGAAAAAGACACGCTGCAGGCTGAAAATGCGGCACTGCGGGCGCGATTGCAGCAACTGGAAGCAGAAAAATCCGAATTGACTCACCAGCTGGAGGAAAGCCGGACGCGGGTGCAATACCATCATGGCATGTTCGCCAGCATGACCAATTTTGGTCATTCACTCGATGGGTTGGGGCAGTCGTTTTCCGGGCTGACGCAAGCGCTGGACAGGCAAAAGCTGGCAGCTTGCGACATGGCGGCCGAGGCATCGCACAGCGGGCAATCACTGGCAAAAATGAGCGACAACCTGGGCAGCCTGTTTGATCGCATGGACAAGACTTCCGATAGCGTCAGCACCTTGCACGATCAGGCCAGCCGTATCGGCGGCATTATCCAGCTCATCAAGGAAATTGCCGATCAAACCAACCTGCTGGCACTGAACGCCGCGATCGAAGCGGCCCGTGCAGGCGAGGCCGGGCGCGGATTTGCCGTGGTCGCCGATGAAGTACGCAAGCTGGCAGAGCGCACAGCGCAGGCCACGAATGAGATCACCGGCCTGGTCGGCCAGATTCAGGATCAAACCGGTCAGGTGCGCGATCTGATCGGGCAGGGTGCGCAGGCCGCGCAGCACTGCAGCCAGGATGGCCGCAACGCCACCGCTGCCATGCAGCATGTGCTGGATACGGCCAGAAACATGGAATCTGCCATCATTCGTGCGGCGCAGGTTGCCAACGTCGAGCTGGCCAATCTGGAAGAGCTGGCATTGAAACTGGCTGTCTACAAGGTTTGCATGGGAGACAGCATCACCAGCTTGCCGCAATTGCCGGCATTTACCGACTGTCGTCTCGGACAGTGGTATTACAGCGAGGATGGCCGGCATTCCTTCTCGGCCAATCCGGCCTTCCGGGCCATGGAAACGCCGCATCGCGCCGTCCACGAGCATGCCGTGCAGGCATTGCAGCGTTTCCGCGCGGCAGATCTGCCCGGTACCCTGCAGGCGATAGCCGCCATGGAACAGGCCAACCTGGCCGTGATGGGCGAAATGCAGCGCCTGCTCGAAATTTATTGACCACGCCGATTGAAATTTTAAAGGGCTGTCATTTCGGCGCAGACCGAATCCAGGGCTTGCGCTGTCTGCGCCGGGGTGACGAGTCAAACATCACAGGGCCGGATCAATAGTTCTCCATTCATACATTCAAAATAACCTCGGAACTTGTTCTGCGTCTGCAGCAATACTTGGCAAGACCATGAACAAGTTCCCGGTTGCTTCGCCATGAAGATCGGCATGGTTCGCCTTGCTCATCGAGGTAATCGATAACTGGCTTGCTCCCGGCTTGCAGTGGCATCATTGCTTTGCACAATGAATGTATGCGGCGCATCACAAGTGCTGCCGCATCTTTGCCAACAGTCCTGATCGGACCATACCAAGGAGCATAACAATGAAAATTTCACTGATCGGCATGGGCGCCGTCGGCACCGAAATCGCCGGACTGCTTGTCAATATGGCGGATGTCTCGGAAATCGTTGCGGTGGATCGCTCGCGTGAAAAGGCCGAAGCCGAAATCTGGGATTTTTCGCATACCACGTCGTTCACCTACTCGAAGAACCCGCAGCTGATTGCCGGCGATTATCCCGATACGCAAGGCAGCGATGTGGTGGTGATCACCGCCGGGGCACAGATCACCAAGGGGCAAACGCGCGATGCGATTCTGCGCGACAACACCCTGATCATGCGCAGCATCATCGAGCAGGTCGAGAAATATTCGCCCGATGCCATCATCATCAATGTGACCAACCCGGTTGAAGTGATTACCCACGTCGCGCTGCGCCATTCTTCCTATCCGCGCAATCGGGTATTGAGCGCTGGCACGATCATCGATAGCGCGCGCTTCATGCGCATCCTTAGCGAGCACGTGCACATCGATCCCAAGAACATCTTCGGCTACATGCTGGGTGAACATGGCTCGACCGGCTTCATTCCGTGGAGCATCTGCAATGTGTGCGGGCTGGATGTCGATACCTATTGCCGGCTGAACAATATCCCGCCGGTGGACAAGGCCGCTATTCAGCAAAGCGTGCTCAGCGTGGGCTACGACATCTTCAACCGCAAGGGCAATACCAATCATGGTATCGCCGCGAGCGTATTCCGCATGATCCGCGCGATCGAAACCAATGAGCATTCCGTGTTGCCGGTCGGCGTTTGCCTGGAAAACCAGTATGGCGTGAATGACGTGGTCATGAGCGTGCCGTGCGTGATCGGGCGCAATGGCGTGGAGAAAATCCTCAATTATCCGTTTACCGAGGATGAACTGGCCGCCTTCAAGCGTTCCGAGGCGCATTTGCGCGAGATGATAGAATTGGCCCAATCCTTCTGACATGCACAATGACTGCCAATGATGATGCCACCAGGCAAGCCATGCCCCCAAGAACTGACACCTTGCCCGGTAGATCGCAGTGCGTTCCCCTTGCTGGTACGCAATCCGGGCTTGGTCTACGTCGACAATGCCGCCACGACGCACAAGCCTGTTTGCGTGCTGGAGGCCGAGCGCAATTTCTACGAAACTGCCAACGCCAACGTGCACCGCGCCGCCCACCGGCTGGCGGTGGCCGCCACCGATGCATTTGAAAACGCCCGAACCACGGTCGCACGCTTTCTGAATGCTGCCAGTCCGGATGAAATCATTTTTACGCGCGGTGCAACCGAAGCCATCAATCTGGTGGCGCAGAGCTGGGGCAGGGCGCAGATCAAGCCCGGCGATGAAATCCTGCTGACCGAACTGGAACACCACGCCAACATCGTACCGTGGCAGTTGCTGGCGCAAGAGACTGGCGCACAGATCCGGGCAGTACGCATCCGGCCGGATGGTTCGCTCGACCTCGATCATTTCCACGCCCAGTTATCCAGCCGTACCCGGCTGGTAGGCTGTACACTGGCCTCCAATGCCATTGGCACCGTGCCGCCGATTGCCGACATCATTTCGGCTGCGCATGGCCATGGTGCCCTCGTTCTGCTTGATGCCGCGCAGGCCGTGGCACACCAGTGGGTCGATATGCAGCAACTGGACGCGGATTTTTGTGTTTTTTCCGGTCACAAGGTCTACGGCCCGACCGGCATCGGTGTGCTGTGGGCGCGTGCGCAGCTGCTGTCAGCCATGCCGCCATGGCAAGGTGGCGGCGAAATGATCGACCGTGTCAGTTTTGCCGGCACCACCTTTGCCGCACCACCAGCCCGGTTTGAAGCCGGCACGCCGCCGATTGCACAGGCGGTCGGCCTGGCAGCAGCGCTGGACTGGCTGATGCGGCAAGATCGAAACGCCATCGCCCGGCACGAAACCGCGCTGCGCCAGCGACTGGAAACGGGGTTGCAGCGTATCGCCGGCGTGCGCCTGTATGGCGAAGCCGGGAACAAGGCGCCTCTCAGCGCCCTGTCGTTTACCACGGCTCATCCGTTTGACGTGGCGCAGTTTCTGGATTCGCGCGATATCGCCGTACGTGTCGGCAGTCACTGCGCGCAGCCGCTGCTGGCCGCGCTCGACGTACCAGCGCTGCTGCGCATCTCGTTCGCTGCCTACAATACCGCAGAAGAAGTAGACCGTATTCTGGCATCACTGGAGGAAATTCTCGAATGGCTGGCATGATGCCGCTGACGCGCGAAAGCGTTGCCCAACAACTCGCCGCAGCACAGGGCTGGGAGGCCAAGAATCGTACCCTGGTGCAACTTGCGCGTGAATTGCCGGCCTTGCCGCAAGCTCTCTGCGTGGAGGAAAACCGGGTAAGCGGCTGCGAAAGTCGCGTATGGCTGGTTTGCAACTGGAGCAAGGATGGGCTCGCGCTGGAAATGGCCAGCGATTCGCGCGTGGTGCAAGGGCTGCTGGCGCTCGTTTATGCCTGTTATAACGGGCGAAGCCGGCAGGATGTGCTGGATCTGGATTTTGAAGCCTGGCTGGGCGAGCTTGGCCTCAATCGCTTTCTGTCGGCATCGCGCGGCAGCGGTTTGCGCGCGATTGTCGCGCGTATACGCAGTTGTACGGAGCAAATTGGCATTTAAACCACGTTTTGTATCACTGAATTGGCATGGCATGAATTGCTTGGCTATGATGGCGCACTGTCCGTAAAGTCCCTGCCATGCTTAAAGAAATCGATTCCGCCCAAGCCGATGCCCTGCTGAAAAGCATGGTGATCCCGCCACGCCCGGCCATTCTGTTGCAACTGGAACAGGAACAGATGCGCGAAGAGCCGGATTTTGCCGCGATCGCGCAGCTTATCTCCAGCGATCTGACCCTATCCGCCGCTGTGCTGAAGACGGTGAATTCACCATTTTTCAATCTGAACAACCGCGTGTCGTCGGTTTATCAGGCGCTGCAACTGCTGGGCTTGCGCAATCTGGGCAATATCGTGCGTGGCGTATTGCTGCGCCAGGCACTGAGCCCGGAGGGCGAAGCCAAGATGGAACGCTTCTGGCTCAATTCCCTGCGCGTGGCGCTGGTTTCGGCCAAGCTGAGCGAACGCATCCATGGCATGGCGGCCGATGAAGCGTATACCTATGGTTTGTTCCAGGATTGCGGCATGCCGCTGATGCAGGCGCGCTTTTCCAGCTATCGCGCCACGCTGGATAAATGCGAAGGCGTCAGCCTGGACAAGGCGCTGGAAATCGAAGAGCAGCGCCACCAGACCAATCATGCCGTGGTCGGGTATCTGCTGGGCCGAACCTGGTTCCTGCCCGATCACATCAATCTGGCCATCCTCAACCATCAGCACATCAATATTTTTGATTCACCGGAAGATAGCCACTGGCATCAGGTGTGCAGCCTGATTGCCGTGGCCGGACTGGCCGGGCATGTGGTGCGCAAGCACTTCATCCAGCCGCCGATCCGGGATTGGCGCCTGATCGAGCCGGTTTTCCTGCGCCATCTGGGCATGGAGCGCAGCGAGTACGAGGATCTGACCGACCAGATCAACCGCTTTCTTGATGCGGTGTAAACCAGCAAAAGAAAACGGGGCGTTTGATAACGCCCCGTTTTTCCATCCTGCAGCCTGGGATTACTTGATTCGGGCCCGTACTTCTGCCGGATTCAGATCCGGGAAATGCTTGCGGATCAGATCATCCAGATCGGCTTCGAATGCTTGCCAGCGCGCGGCATCGCTGTCTCGCTCGGCCTTGGCTGCGCCTGCCAGTACGTTGCGGATCATCCCGGCACCCGATGTGGCGTTGGTCAGGCGATCAATCACGATAAAACTGCCGCTGCCACGGCAATCGCGATAGGCATCAAAAACTACCGGTGCATTGGTTTCGATGCGGCACAGGGCAATTTCGTTCAGGCCCAGACCGTTTGCCGGCAATTGCTCCAGGGTATTGACGTCAACACGGTAATCAATGGCACTGATCCGTCCGAACACCTGTTTGCCCGCCAGCTTGAACGCATACTCCTTGCCAACCGTCAGGGGCGATTCATTCATCCAGACGATATTGGCTTCGAAGGCTTGCGCCACGTTCGGGTGGGCTTCATCGGCGCGTACGATCATGTCGCCACGCGAGATATCGATTTCATCTTCCAGTGTCAGGGTGATGGCCTGGCCGGCAAAAGCCAGCGGCAGCTCGCTATCCGCCGTCACAATCGCCTTGACCTTGCTGCGCTTGCCGGAAGGCAGTGCCACGATCTGATCGCCGGGGCGAATTTCACCGCTGGCGATGGTGCCGCAGAAACCGCGAAAATCGAGATTCGGGCGGTTCACATACTGCACCGGCAGACGGAAGGCCTTGAGTGCCTGATCCTTGCTCAGCGTGACGGTTTCAAGCAGATGCATCAGGGTGGGGCCAGCATGCCAGGGCATACGCTGGCTGGCATTGACCACGTTATCGCCGCGCAGCGCGGATATCGGCACAAAGCGGATATCCGGAATATTCAATTGTTCGGCAAATGCCAGATATTCGCGCTGAATATTGGTGAAGACTTCCTCGCTGAAATCCACCAGATCCATCTTGTTGATGGCTACCAGTACATGGCGGATACCGAGCAGGCTGACGATGTAGCTGTGACGGCGTGTTTGTGTCTGTACGCCACGCCGCGCATCGATCAGGATCACGGCCAGGTCGCAAGTCGATGCACCAGTGGCCATGTTGCGCGTGTACTGTTCGTGCCCCGGGCAATCGGCGATGATGAACTTGCGCTTGTCGGTGCTGAAGTAGCGATAAGCCACATCGATGGTAATACCTTGTTCACGCTCTGCCTGCAGGCCATCGACCAGCAGGGCCAGATCGATATCTTCATCGGTCGTATTGTATTTCTTTGAATCGCGCTCAATTGCCGCCAGCTGATCTTCGAAGATCAGTTTGGAATCATGCAGCAGGCGGCCGATCAGCGTGGACTTACCGTCATCAACGCTGCCGCAGGTGATGAAACGCAGCATGTCCTTGTTTTCGTGCTGCTTCAGGTAGGCCAGGATATCGTTTTCGATCAGTTCGGATTGGTGTGCCATATTTCTCATCCTTTTTCGGTTTCATGCAAACCGAAGAAAACTTTCAATTCTGTTGTAGCAAACTCGATCAGCGCCGTAGCGAGCCAGTGCAGGGCAAGGAGCAGCACCGCAGCAACCGGAATGGACAAGGAGTCCATGAGGATTGCGAGGCGCGCACGACGCAGCAATGCGCTGGCGCAGTAGGCAGATGAACGAGTTTAGAAATAGCCTTCCATTTTCTTCTTTTCCATCGACCCCGCCTGATCGTGATCGATCACGCGCCCCTGGCGCTCGCTGGTCTTGGTCAGCAGCATTTCCTGGATGATCTCCGGCAAGGTGGTCGCACTGGATTCCACCGCCCCGGTCAACGGGTAGCAACCCAGCGTACGGAACCGTACCTGGCGCGTTTCGATTTTCTCGCCCGGGCGCAGATGCGGCAGGATGCGTTCGTCGTCGATCATGATCAGCGTGCCATCACGCTCCACCACCTGCCGTTCTGCCGCAAAGTACAGCGGCACAATCTCGATGTTTTCCAGATAGATGTATTGCCAGATATCGAGTTCGGTCCAGTTCGAGAGCGGGAAAACCCGGATGCTTTCACCCTTGTCGATTTTGGAGTTGTAGATGTTCCACAATTCCGGGCGCTGGCTCTTGGGATCCCAGCGATGGTTCTTGTCGCGGAATGAATACACGCGTTCCTTGGCCCGCGATTTCTCCTCGTCGCGGCGGGCGCCACCGAAAGCTGCATCGAACTTGTACTTGTTCAGCGCCTGCTTCAGGCCTTCCGTCTTCATGACATCGGTATGCTTGGCCGAACCGGAATCAAACGGGTTGATACCGGCCGCCACACCTTCTTCATTGATGTGGATGATCAGATCCAGCCCGTATTTCTGCGCGGTGTGATCGCGGAACGCAATCATGTCCTGAAATTTCCAGGTGGTATCCACGTGCATGAGCGGGAAGGGGGGCTTGCCCGGGTAAAAGGCTTTCAGCGCCAGATGCAGCATGACAGCAGAATCCTTGCCGATCGAATACAGCATGACCGGATTCTCGAATTCGGCCGCCACTTCGCGGATGATATGGATGGATTCGGCCTCAAGTTGCTTGAGGTGGGTCAAACGGTGTTCGTCGAGCTGAATCATGGATCGAGCTTCCCGGCAAAAGCCAACAGTTGCGAATGATTATTTAAAACATAATCTACAGGAATTAACCAAAAGATAAAAAGATGATTCGGTTATATGAATATGGCGCACTGGTTATGCTAACCAGACATGAAAAACGGCCGTTGCCGGCCGTCTTGGTCATGATGAGGGAAAGTTACTTGGAGTTGTTGATCATATACAGCGCAGCAGCCTTGAACTCTTCATCCGAGCCGGTATAACCGCCTTTGGGTGGCATGGCGTTGAGTCCCTTGATGCCGATGGCAATCGCATTTTCGATACCATCCTTCAATCGCGGCGCCCAGGCAGCCTTGTCACCAAACTTGGGCGAGTTGGCTACGCCGGTTGCATGGCAGGCCATGCAGACTGTTTGGTAGATTTCCTTGCCCTTCACATTCGGATCCACGGCAGCAGCGGCTGGCGCAGTAACTGCAGGCTCCGTAAATTTGGCACCTGCCGCATTGGCAATATAAGCAACAGCGCGCTTGATCTCATCATCAGTCAGATCAGGAGCCCCGCCACGCGCAGGCATGGCATTCAGGCCGTTGATCGCACTCTTCACCAAGGCATCATATCCCTTGGCAATGCGCGAACCCCATGCCGACGCGTCGGCAAACTTGGGTGAATTGGCAGCGCCTGTAGTATGGCAAGAGAAACAGACCGCATCGTAAACGGCTTTGCCATTGCGCGAACCGGCGGGGCCACCCTCTACCACCATTGCCTGTCCAACAGGTTGCAAGCGCGCAGCAATAGCTTCCTGCGTCATGGTCGTGCTGGAGTGGTCAATACCGCTGCCGGAAGTAAACAACTTGATCAATAGAAAGAAGAACAAAGGAACGCCAATCAGTGCCGCCAGAATGATTCCGGTAACCTGCTTCGCTTTGCTGGCCATGCCCAATCCCCTTAGGTCGTTATTGTGGTGTAGGTGTCAATGAGAATGATTATAAGGTGATTCCCGCACAGTCACCAGCTCCGGCATGGACGAAAAAAAGGAAACGCGATATGATGCTGCTCCCTTCGCGCCCATAGCTCAGTTGGATAGAGTGTCAGTTTCCGAAGCTGAAGGTCGCAGGTTCGATTCCTGCTGGGCGCGCCAATAAAATCAAGGACTTGCAGTTTCATCTTGCAAGTCCTTTTGTTTTTATGCATTTTTTTGAACAGCGCTGGCCATAACATCGCAAGCACCTGATCACGATTGCCCTGTTGTTTTTCTTCTACTTATAAGACTCCTCTGCCATCTTGCATCAACAGAAATGGCATCGCACCGACACACTCATCACCGACTCATACGTGAGCACACTGGCGATGGAACAGGCTTGCGAGCGGGATTGCAGGTCATGAGATCGTCAAATCGATGATTGACCACGATTCAATGGCTCCGGATACTCTCGGGAATTGGCATTGAAATGCCCAACCAATCGTTTTGGCGACAGCGAGTAGCCGTGCCAAGATCAAGCGGCGTCGACGCTGAAAAATTTACTTGGTGAGAGATATATCGTGCAATTGAAAGTGGCAAAAAATTCTATCTTCGCGCACTTGCTGAAATCTCCTTGGTGGGCCAGCTTGCTCATTGCCTTGATCGTCGGCACAGCCAGCCATTTATTTCTGGGCGGAATATTCGGCATGGCGGCATTTTCAACTGCAGTACCGTTTTTGATCATCAGTGCCATCGCTGGCTGGCGACAACTGCAGGCACCAAGCGCCGCACGTATTGAAGCGACTATTGCTGCGGCTTCGGCGATGTCCTGGAAAGAGTTCTCGGTTGCGGTGCAGCAAGGGTTCGAGCGTGACGGGTATGCCGTCAAACGCATCGAGGGCGCTGCTGATTTTCTCGTCATGAAAGAAGGGCGCAGTTCGCTGGTTTGTTGCAAACGCTGGAAAGCTGCCAATCACGGCGTCGAGCCGTTGCGAGAACTGCAGGCAATGCGCGAGGCTCAGGATGCGCGTGGCGCGATCTATGTAGCCTTGACCGGCCCCACCGAAGAGGCGCGGAAGTTTGCTCAGAACTGCGGCATTCAGTTGATGCTGGTGACAGATATCATGCGATGGCTGGGCAAATAGCACCTGCTGTTGCATTGCCGAAACAGGCGTTCCTGCCATGATCGAAATTCTGCAACCTTCTGCTTGGCCATACCGAAGGTTGCAGAAACACCGCTTGGTTCACCTCAAAATCCGGATACTTCATTCGCGCTGCAACGGCTGATCATGATCCATTATCAGCAAAACAACGATTATCGCCGACAGCGCCAGTTAAATCATGTGCATGCCATAATCAGGCATGCTCTCCAAACTTAAATCACTTCGCATCTGGCTGTTTCTGTGGGTATGCCTGGGCATGCTGGGCACGGTGTTGCTGGCACGTGCCGCATTGCAAGACCTTCGCACGACATTTGAGACGGATGCCCGCATCATTCACCGCCTGCTGAGTCAGCAGAGCGTGCAGCATGATGCCATTCTTGCCACGCTCGCGCTGCTGCAGCCCGAGCGCGATGCCCGGCAGCAGCGACTCTCCTCGCTCTACTCACAGATTCTGGAAGTTGTTCAGCGCGACCCCGGATCGCATTGGCCGGATATGGCGCTGGAAAAGGCTGAATCCGCCTCGCACCAGCTTGGGCGGCCTGTGCTGGCGGATGTGGACTGGCAACATGGTCGTTATCGTATGGTGCTAGCCGCCACGCCAGCCAGCCATGCGCTTACCATCGATCTGCGCAGCGCTGTTCCGTGGGATGACTGGCCTGTGTCTGCGCAAACCAGCCCGATGCGCGTGGCACTGGCGCTGGATGGGCAGCAATTTTTGCTGCAGCCGGGGCATTCGCAGGCGGGCGGATGGCGTTTCGATTTTCGCAAACAACTGGCTGCCGATAGCCAACCGTTTGAAGTTGTCGCAGAACGACAGGTTGGCTGGAATGAACTGCCGTGGGTTGCCATTTCCTTGTGGCTGAGCCTGCTGGCCGTGGCATTGACGGGTTTGCACGTCGTATTGAAGCAGCGCAGGGAACGTCGCCGGGCGGAAGAATTGCTGCGCCTGGGGCAGGTGGCTCGCTTGAATACGCTCGGAGAACTCGCTGCCGGACTTGCACACGAATTGAACCAGCCGCTGACCGCGGTGCTGGCCAGCACGCAGGCATCGCGCCGCCTGCTCGATGACGACGATCCAGATCTGCCCACCGTGCGCACGGCGCTGCAGCAGGCAGCGGAACAATCCCGACGCGCCTCGGATGTGCTGGCCCGGTTGCGCCGCACGGTAGAGCGTCCGGACCTTTCCGGCAAACTGCAGCGGGTTGACCTGCGCGCGCTGATCCGGGGCGTGCTGTATCTGCTGGAACCCGAATGCCAGAAGCAGCGCGTAATCCCTGTGCTGGAAATCCCGGCCGACCTGCCGGATATCGCGGCCGAGCCTGTGGCGCTGGAGCAGATTCTGCACAATCTGCTGATGAATGCCTTGCAGGCGCTGGAGCAGGTACCACCCAGCGAGCGCCGGCTCGTGCTTTGCGTATGCAAGCAACAGGCCCGATGGGTCCTGAATATCGAAGACAGCGGGCCCGGGATCGCGACGGAAGTGCTGCCGCACCTGTTCGAGCCGTTTTTTACCACACGCGACAACGGCCTGGGCTTGGGCTTAAGCCTGTGTGAAACGCTGGCCATGAACATGGGGGCCAGTATCACTGCGGAAAACATCGTCCCGCGAGGTGCCAGGTTCAGCCTGATTCTGCCTGACGCAAAAGGATTGCCATGACGCGCCAGCTTTCCCCGCTGATCCACCTGATAGACGATGACGAGGCCGTTCGCACCAGCCTCGCGCTACTGATCGGCACCGTTGGTCTGCGCGTGGAGTGTTGGGCCGATTCGCAGGATTTCATTGCGCAGTTCGATCGCCAGAGCATCGGCGCCATTGTGCTCGATGTCCGCATGCCCGGCATCAGCGGCCTGACGGTGCTCGAAACCCTGATGGCGCAACAGGTGGATCAGCCCGTGATCATGCTGACCGGCCATGGCACGGTCGAGATGTGTCGGCGTGCCTTCAAGGCTGGCGCCGCCGAATTCCTGGAAAAGCCGGTGGATGATGAGCTGCTGCTGGAAACCCTGCAGCAGGCCGTGCGCCAGCATGTACGCCTGCGCGAACGCAGCCAGGCGAGCCGAGAGGCGCGTGAGCGCTACCAGCAGTTATCCGAACGCGAACGCGAGGTACTCGGCCTGATCGTCGCCGGGCTGACCAACAAGGAAATCGGCCGTGCGCTCGGCCTGTCGCCGCGCACGGTCGAAACCCATCGTGCGCACCTCTTTGCCAAGCTGGAAGTTGAATCGCTGGCACAGTTGATTCGGCAGTATGCCGAACTGACGGATTCTCCAACCCGTTGATATCCATTACGACTGCGGTTGTTTCCTGCTCATTCAGTAGTTATACGGATGCCGTCGCGTAGCTGTACGAATAGTGGCACTTTCCCGTTCGCCTTAAAGTTTCCTCATGGTTTGCACTGCGCTGAACCAGCCCATCCCCCCCCTGAGGAGAACAAAATGACCAAGCTTGCTTTCAAACTTTCCGCACTGGCGCTGTTCGCTGTGACCGCCGGCGCCCAGGCCCAGATTCGCACCGAAAAGAACATGTCACTGGAACTGGCGAACCAGATTGCTGCAGCCAGCGTGGCAGCCTGCACCGCCAATGGCTACGCTGTTACCGCAACAGTGGTCGATCGTGCCGGTGGTGTGCGCGCAGTCCAGCGTGCCGACAACGCCGGCCCGCATACGCTCGCTGCCAGTCTGCAAAAGGCCTATACCGCCGCCTCTGCCAAGAACAATACCTTGGCCATGATGGAAGGTGCGCAGAAAAATCCGGGCGCAGCCAATCTCGTGCATATCCCGGAATTCCTACTGCTGGGCGGTGGCGTACCGGTCAAGGTTGGCAATGAGGTGATCGGCGCAGTGGGTATTGGCGGCGCTCCCGGCGGACACCTGGATGACCAGTGTGCAAATGCAGCGCTCGACAAGGTCAAGGATCTGCTGAAGTAATTAGGCTCTGTTGACGTTTGATTGTTTTTTACGCAAGCCCGCCAACTTGCCGGGGCGAGAAGCCAGGCGCAAGCAATACTGGTGTATTGCGAGCATTGGCGACAACGCATCCGGCAAGATTGGCGGACTTGCTCTTCGGGCGGCTGGGTCTTTTGCTCCATTACGGCGTTATTTCCCACTTGCGGTACCCGTACCGCGGCCTGGGAAATGCCTTGTACTGGAGCAAAATACCCCAGCCGCGTAAAAATTAATCAAATATCAACAGAGCCTAGTGGAAGGGGCGGGCGCCGATCATGAGGATCGTCGCCCCTCGTCAGTTTGATGGAGGTTGCGATGATGTCGATCCGTTATTTCACAATGCGCTTTGCGTTTCTCGCCCTTATTACCACTGGCAGTGGGCTGGTTGCCACTCCGGCGCAGGCCCAGGTTGCACCCACGAGTGCGGAGGTTGCTGCATATCATGGCTTGCATGCCGCAGCCCACAAGAGTGACGCGACACAGATAGCGCGTCTGCTCGCTGCGGGCGCCAATCCCAATGCAACCGACAACCATGGCCGCACGCCCGTCCACGTTGCAACCTTTGCTGCACAGCGTGCCGCGCTGCGTGCTCTGGTCAAGGGTGGCGCCAACCTCGAATTACTGGAAAATGATCGTTACGATGCGGTGACCATCGCTGCTGTCAATAACGACGAGGAAACCCTGCGCCTGCTGTTGTCGCTAGGGGCCAGTGCTCGACTGATCACCAGCCGTTACGACGGCACGGCATTGATCGCCGCCGCCCATCTTGGACATGCCGGCGTGGTCAAGCAGTTGATCGCTGCCGGCGCACCGCTCGATCATGTGAACAACCTGCACTGGACCGCACTGATCGAGGCCATTGTGCTCGGCGATGGTGGCTCACAGCACGTAGAAACCGTCCGCGCCTTAGTTCAGGCCGGCGCATCCTTGACGCTCACCGATCGGCAAGGCTTTACCCCGTTAGCGCTGGCCCGTGCGCGCGGTTACGTCGAAATCGTGAAAATTCTTGAAAGGGCAGGCGCGCGTTGAGCGACATGAGCCTAGTTCTTCGGAGTGGAAATGGATGTTGGGCAAGAGCAGATACAGATGAATTTCGCGATTTGCCGCGCGGGAGAATCGCTGCCGTCCGTAATGAATGAGATCAGCGCCTTTTGTCGATCAGGATGGACGGAGCTGAATTGCTCCTCTTCGGTCGCAGCCAGATATTCGGCGGCATCGCTGCCAAATGCCTGATGACTGCGAGCCGCCTGAATCAGTTGCGGAAGCGGGTTGATCAGATCAATGGCACTGGAAAATGTTGCACTTAGCCTGGTCACCAGACTGGACAGAAAAACCGCTGAGCCAGCGTGGCCGACATGCCACCAGGCATTGGTTTGAGGTGACAAGGCGTCAAGCACCGCAGACATCGCCTGCAAATCCGCAGTCTTGCCACCAACAATCAGCATGAAGCCATATTGTGCGGCCAGCGGCGATTCAAGTAGTGCGGCTTCGCCGTAATGAATACCGGCTTTCTCGGCAGCTGCCGCCATCTGCCTGGCAGTCTGGCGGTTGGCGGGCTGTATGAACAACAGCCCGTCTTCTGGATGAAGGGGGGGGAGGCTCTGGCCAGTATCTGTACAAACCGGAATGATTTCGTGATCCGGGGCAGACAGGATCTGGAGCCTGTCTGCAACCAGTTGCTGCAGGCGGGAGGGCAGGGCAACGACAATCCGCATGTTTACTTCCTCCCTCCACACACTAGGCTCTGTTGACGTTTGATTGTTTTTTACGCAAGCCCGCCAACTTGCCGGGGCGAGAAGCCAAGCGCAAGCAATA
>NZ_JBVVOL010000019.1:0-49124 GCF_055810895.1 Formivibrio sp. oc-25
GTCTGATTTGACGAAAAATCAGGCTGATTTTGAAGAGGAAGCAGTTTTTTGAAATTCAGGGGTGAAAAACCGAAGGTGGGGTTTGGTTTTTCACCATCCTGTTAAACCCCCCTTGCTGGCACTCGGCGCCCCTTATTTCAAACGTTAAATTTCATCAGTAATAGGAGAAATTTGTGGATACAAGGAAATTCATGGTTATGGCTGTGGCTGTTGGTATTGCCCTTGCTGGTTGTATGAACATGCCGACCCCGCCAGCTCAGATTACTGGAGCCTATGTCTCGTCACTCAAATACGAAGGATTCGAGTGTTCGCGTTTGTCTGCAGAACTAGCTTCTCTTTCTCGGAGAGAGAACCAACTGGTGAGTGCACAAACTCAGAGAATCAAAACAAGTGAAACCCAAGCATTTTGGTATGGCTATGGCCAAGGTGATGGCATCGAAGCAAGTGAGCTTGCAAATGTGCGCGGCGAACGAGAAGCGGTGCGCAATGCAATGGAAACAAAAGGCTGCAAAGGTGCAAGCTAATACTGAGCCTGAGCTTTGACGTTGGGCTAGACATAAGCGCACGGACAATTAATGAACTACTTGTCCTCGAGCCAGCGTTTCAAAGAAAATCGCCCAGACCGGAGCCTGGGCGATTTATTACGGTTCACAATGGTGAGTGGCTTGCAGGTATTCACTCACGCGCAACTCGGTGGTTTTACTCCACATGGCGCTTGATCACCGGTTTCATGAGCAGGGCCATCAGCAAGATCAGATATCTTCCGGCACCATCTTGATCGCACCGCACGGACATTCTTCCACGCATATACCGCAACCCTTGCAGTAGTCGTAGTTGAATTCGAACTTCTTGCCCGGGCCGAGCTTGATCACCGCATTATCCGGACACACGCCGTAGCAGTTGTCGCACTCGAAGCAGTTGCCGCAGGAAAGGCAGCGGCGTGCTTCAAACAGCGCAGTACCTTCGTCAAGGCCGCTGACCACTTCATCGAAGCTGGTCTGGCGGCGGATGATGTCGAGCGTCGGGCGCACGGTTTTCGGTGCGTCGGTGTAATACCAGGTGTTGAGCTTGTCGAAGGTGGCGAGCTCGTTCTTTGGCGGCTTGACGTATTCGGTGCCATTGAGCCAGGCATCGATATGGCGCGCAGCCTTCTTGCCGTGGCCAATCGCAACCGTCACGGTACGCTCGGAAGGTACCATGTCGCCACCGGCGAAGATGCCGGGGTGGCCGGTCATCATGTTCGTGCCGACCTTGACCACACCATTGGCGATTTCCAGGCCCGGTACGCCATCGAGCAGCGACAGGTCAACGTCCTGGCCAAGTGCCAGTACGAGCGAATCGGCTTCCAGCGTTTCAAACTCGCCAGTCGGGATTGGGCGGCCTTCCTCGTCGAGCTTCATTTTCTCGACCGTGATGGCGCCACCTTCCATGCTCTTGATGGTGGAGAGCCATTTCATCATCACGCCTTCTTCCAGTGCTTCTTCCACTTCGAAGTCGTGTGCCGGCATTTTTTCACGCGTGCGGCGGTAGACGATGATGGTTTCTTCCGCGCCCAGGCGTTTGGCGGTACGTGCCACGTCGATGGCGGTATTGCCGCCACCGTACACGATCACCTTGCGGCCGAGCATCGGCTTTTCTTCACCTTCCATGCTGCGCAATACGGTTGCGGCATCCAGGATCTTGGATGATTCGCAGGCCGGGATATTGGTGCGTTTGCCGATATGCGCGCCCACTGCCAGGAAAATGGCGTCGAACTTGCCTTCCTTCATGGTTTCCAGGATGTTGTCGACCTTGGTGTTGAGCTTCAACTCAACACCCAGATTGACGATGCGCTGGATTTCGCCATCGAGCACTTCGCGCGGCAGACGGTAGGAAGGAATGCCGAAACGCATCATGCCGCCGGCATACGGGCCGGCTTCATAGATCGAAACCTGATGGCCCATGCGGTACAGCTGGTAAGCCGCCGACAGACCGGACGGGCCGGCACCTACCACCAGCACGCGCTTGCCGGATTGCTTGGCCGGTTTGTCGAATTGCCAGTTGAGTTTCAATGCCTCATCGCCGAGGAAGCGCTCAACCGAGTTGATGCCCACCGCCGAATCAAGCTGGCCACGGTTACAGGCGTTTTCACACGGGTGGTAGCACACGCGGCCCATCACGGCCGGCATGGGGTTGTCGGCAGTCAGCGTTTTCCAGGCCTGGAGGTAATCACCGGATTCGGCATGGAACAGCCATTCCTGGGTGTTTTCCCCGGCCGGGCAGGCGTTGTTGCACGGCGGCAGACGCTTGAGGTAGGTGGGTTTGAAGGTACGCCAGCTACCGGTCTTGTTGGCCAGCGACGAACCGACATCCAGCGTAATCGCGAATGGCTTGTTGATTTCCTTGTTCATGATCTGTGTTCCTCGCGCTTACTTGGCTTCGGCAATCAGGCCGAACTTGCGGATATTGCGATCGGCCATTTCCTGGAAACGGGCGATGACTTCCACCTTGGGCGATTTGCCGAACAGGTGGGCAAAACGGCGCTGCGGCCGCAGGTATTCTTCTACCGGGGTCTTCTGGCGGATCGGCGAGACATTGGTGACTTCGCCATATTCCGCTTCGTAGACCGGGAACAAGCCGGTTTCCTTGGCCAGACGTGCCAGACGGATGGTGTCGTGGCTGGCCGAACCCCAGCCCAGCGGGCAGGGTACGAAGATATGGATATAGCGGGCGCCGCGCACTTCCATGGCACGCTTCACCTTGGCTTCCAGATCGTGCAGGTCGGCGACTGTGGCGGTGGCCACATAAGGAATGCCGTGCGCCATGGCCAGTTGCGGCATGTTCTTGCCCTGACCCCAGGCGTTGCCCGGCTCTTCGCCGACCGGCATGGTGGTGGCGGTACGTGCTGCCGGCGGGGTGGCAGACGAACGTTGCACGCCAGTGTTCATGTAGGCCTGGTTGTCGTAACAGATGTAGAGCACGTCATCATTGCGCTCGAACATGCCGGAAAGACAGCCGAAGCCGATGTCGGTGGTGCCGCCGTCACCGCCCTGGGCAATCACGCGTACATCCTTGCGACCTTTCACCTTCATCGCAGCGGCTACGCCGGATGCCACGGCTGCGGCATTGCCGAACAGCGAGTGGATCCAGGGAATCTGCCAGGAGGTTTCCGGATACGGCGTGGAGAACACTTCCAGACAACCCGTGGCGTTACAGGCAATCATCTGGTTGTTGGTGGCCTTCATGGCCGCGTCGATAGCGTAACGCGCGCCCAGTGCTTCACCGCAACCCTGGCAGGCGCGGTGGCCGGAGTTCAGCGAGTTGGTACGTCCGATTTCGGATTGTACCGAGCGCTGCTCTGGTGGCAGCAGACGGTTGCCGATGGTGAAGGTGCCGGTTTGGTAAAACTTGATCGGTTGATATGCCATGTTCGAATCTCCTTAGCCCACGCTGCTGGAACGGACCGCGCCGATATCGCGCAGAATGTTTTCTGCGATCGGACCTGAACGGCGCGATTTGCGCTCGCGTTCCAGTTCGCGGTTGACGCTGTTCCAGTCAAGGTCGAGGAAGTGCAGGGGCTCAAGCTGGTCATGCGTGGCCTGGCGGAATACACGATGCAGCGAGCTGCGCAGGATGTTGCGGCCACCCAGACCGGCCACCACGGTGTAGATCTTGGTATCCAGGCCATCCATGGCCAGACGTACGTCGGTGGCAACAATGCCGCCGATGCCGATGGCCAAGCTCTTTTCCAGCACGATGATGCGGCGGGCGTGCGAAAGGGCACGGCGGATCGCGGCAATCGGGAACGGACGGAACGAATGCACGCCCACCACGCCGATCTTGATGCCGTCTTCACGCATTTCATCGATGGTGTCCTTGATCGTGCCCAGCACGGAGCCCAGGGCCACGACGATGGTTTCGGCGTCTTCGCACTTGTACTGGCGAATCAGGCCACCGGATTCGCGCCCAAAGATTTCCTTGAACTCGGCCGAGATCTTCGGGATCAGTTCCAGCGCCTGCATCTGCTTGGCGTGCGCCAGATAACGCACTTCGGTAAAGGCTTCCGGGCCGACCATGGCACCAATGGAGACCGGGCTGGTCGGATCGAGTACCTGGCGCGGGCTATACGGCGGCAGGAAGGCATCGACCTGTTCCTGCGTCGGCATGTCTACCTGTTCGTAAGCATGGGTCAGAATGAAACCGTCCATGCAGACCATCACCGGCAGGCTGAGTTCTTCGGCCAGCTTGAAGGCTTGGATATGCAGGTCGGCGGCTTCCTGGTTGTTTTCGGCGAAGATCTGGATCCAGCCGCAATCGCGCTGCGACATCGAATCGGTGTGATCGTTCCAGATATTGATCGGCGCGCCGATGGCACGGTTGGCCACGGTCATCACGATCGGCAAACCCAGGCCGGAGGCGTTGTAGACTGCTTCGGCCATGAACAGCAGGCCTTGCGAGGCTGTGGCAGTGTAGGTGCGC
Source organism: Formivibrio sp. oc-25 (assembly GCF_055810895.1). Lineage (NCBI taxonomy): Bacteria > Pseudomonadati > Pseudomonadota > Betaproteobacteria > Neisseriales > Chitinibacteraceae > Formivibrio > Formivibrio sp. oc-25. Next base: position 4,459 of record NZ_JBVVOL010000019.1, read on the forward strand.
GCACCGGCAGCAGAGGAGCCGATGGCTACCGACATGGCAGCAAATTCGGATTCCACGTTCAGGTATTCGCAATCCTTGATATCACCGGCTTTGACCATTTCGCCCAGACCTTCCACGATGTGGGTCTGCGGGGAAATCGGGTAGGCACAGATCACTTCCGGACGGCACAGGCCGACCGCTTCGGCTACGGCGTGGGAGCCTTCGCATTGCTTAAGCATGGGCAGCCTCCAGTTCGGCTTTGAGGGTGTTGTAGGCTTCGGTCGCGGCGGCAATGTTGCCCTCAGCGATCTTGCCGGAGAATTTTTCACGAATGGCGGCAGCCACCGAATCGATCGAAATCAGGCCCGATACGGCAGCAAAGGCGCCCAGTAGCGGCACGTTCGGAACCGGACGGCCTACGTGCTTCAGTGCAAGATCTGTAGCCGGAACAGTCAAAAGACGCTCGGGGCGGAAACGCTTGGCCAGATCGCTCAGGCCCAATTCGTCATAAGTCTTGCTGGTGTTCAGGATGACGTAGCCATCCGGGCGCAGGCCGGAGAACACGTCCACGGTGTAGAGCAGGGTCGGATCCTGGATGATCAGTGCATCGGGCTCGATAATCGGCTCGCGCAGGCGGATTTCCTTGTTATCGATGCGGCAGAAGGCAACGACTGGCGCGCCGGTACGCTCGGAACCGAAGCTCGGAAATGCCTGGGCATTGCGACCTTCCAGGAAGGCAGCGATCGAGAGCATTTCTGCCCCCGTCACAACCCCCTGGCCGCCACGACCGTGGATTCGTACTTGGAACATCGTGTAAATCTCCTATCCAGTAGTGGATGAGTGCATGTTTGATCCCTGGCGCATGCCGGCGAGCGCCGGCCTGCACGCGGGATCGGTGAAGATGCAATGCCTGAACCGAAAATCTGGATGACGCCAACCGGCCGATAGGCGCACGTATGCCCGTGATGACACAAACTGGTTTGTGTCAGGCCGGAATGACTGGGTCAAAAACTGGGAGCGTTGTTGCGAGCTGCATATCCCGCCATGCTTTGTTGGTCAGGCCAATCCGGAACTGAGATTCCGGCTATCCTGATCCGACAATGGGATCGTTGGTCTTGCAAACAGACTGCTGAACTTGGCAGTACGGAAATAGGGCTGGATAAACCGGCAATCAGCTTGTTGCAGTAAAAATCGTGTTGCGTATCGATCTCAATTGCGTAAACCGTTGCCAAAACCTGACCAAAACCGCACAGGAACTTTGATTTTATAAGATATTATTTCGTTGCATATTCGTCTGTCGGATACAACATGCAATGAAATAAAGTCTTTGGACGTAACAAGAGTCGGTTGCAACTTTGTTACGGAGCGGATGATGCAGCAATTGCATTGCATACGAAATGATCGAAATCAAACAATGCCAAGCTGTAACTTGTTTGGGTCTTTCTTGGTAATTTTAACGATTTGATGGGCGCGCGGCTTTCGCCGGGCCCGACCGATCCGGATCATTGAATGCAGACTGGTAAATGGACCTGTATCTTGTATGGGAAAATGCGGTCAAAGAACCAGTTCTAAAAAAAGAGGATCATGGCGCGTTATCTGATCAAACGCCTTTTATTGATGCTGCCAACGCTGCTGGGCGTCATGCTGGCAACCTTTGTCGTCATCCAGTTCGTGCCGGGCGGGCCGGTCGAGCAGATGATGTACGAACTCAAGGGGCGCGGATCCGGTGAAGCCGCTGCGGTTTCTTCCTCGGGCGCATATCAGGCAGCCAGAGGCGTGGATGCCGAGAAGCTGGCAGAAATCAAGGCATTCTACGGTTTCGACCAGCCTGCGCACGTGCGTTTCCTGGAAATGCTCGGGCGTTTTGCACGTTTCGATCTCGGCCAAAGCTGGTTCCATCATGCCGATGTCTGGACACTGATCAAATCCAAGCTGCCGGTGTCGATCAGCATCGGACTGACAAGTTTTCTGCTGGCCTATCTGGTGGCGGTGCCGTTGGGCGTGGCCAAGGCCGTGCGTCATGGCAGCCGTTTTGATCTGGTTACGACATTGCTGCTGCTGGCAGGTTATGCCATCCCGGGTTTTGTGCTGGGGGTGGTCCTGCTGGTGCTGTTTGGCGGTGGCAGTTTCTGGCAGGTATTCCCTTTGCGCGGGCTGGTATCGGACAACTGGGCCGAACTGAGCCTGATGGGCAAGTTGATGGATTACCTCTGGCATCTGGTGCTGCCGGTAATTGCCATGACACTGGGCAGCTTTGCCAGCCAGACGCTGCTGACCAAAAATGCTTTTCTGGAAGAAATCCGCAAGCAATACGTGATGACGGCCCGGGCCAAGGGCTTGTCCGAGCAGCGCATTTTCTGGAAACATATTTTGCGCAACGCGCTGATTCCGCTGCTGGTCGGTTTGCCCGAAGCATTTCTGGCTGCGTTCTTTACTGGCAGCATCCTGATTGAAACGCTTTTTTCGCTCGATGGTCTCGGTCTGCTATCTTATGAGTCCATCCTACGCCGCGATTATCCGGTGGTGTTGGGCACGCTGTATTTCTTCACCCTGCTGGGCTTGTTCGGGCGTCTGGCTTCCGATATCTGTTATGCACTGGTTGATCCGCGAGTCGGCTTCGAGGAGGCAAGATGATGCGGCGTGGTCTGGGTTACTGGGGCAGGGCGTGGCAGCGTTTTCGGCAACAACGCCGCGCCTGGTGGAGTCTGATACTGTTTGCAGTACTGTTCGTGCTGAGCCTGGGTGCAGAACTGCTCTCCAATGACCGGCCCTTGCTGGTGAAGTATCAGGGCGAATATTACTATCCGCTAATGCGCGATTATCCGGAAACCGTATTCGGCGGCGATTTTCCGACACCCGCCGATTATCTTGACCCATTCATTCGTGGGCAACTGGCGACCCCGGGCAACTGGGCCATCTTCCCGCCCAATCACTATGGCCCGAATACGATCAATTATTTCACCAGTTTGCCCAATCCGGCGCCGCCATCGGCTGACAACAGGCTGGGTACTGATGATCGCGGCCGTGATCTGCTGGCGCGACTTTTGTACGGTTTCCGTATTTCCGTGTTGTTCGGGCTGGCACTGACGCTGGTGGGAAGCGTGTTGGGCATGCTGATCGGCGGCCTGCAGGGCTATTTCGGTGGCAAGCTCGATCTGATCGGGCAGCGTTTGACTGAAATCTGGATGTCATTGCCCGAGCTTTACCTGTTGCTGGTATTTGCGTCGATCTTCGAGCCCAGCCTGCTGATTCTGCTGGCGATCATGAGTGTGTTCGGCTGGATGGGATTGTCCGATTATGTGCGTGCCGAATTCCTGCGCACGCGCAATCTGGAATATGTCACCGCCGCGCGGGCCATGGGATTGTCGAACTGGCAGATTATCCGGCGGCATGTATTGCCCAACAGCCTGACGCCGGTGCTGACCTTCATGCCGTTTCGCATGAGCGCGGCCGTGCTGGCGCTGACCAGCCTGGATTTTCTCGGCTTGGGTATCGCTGGCCAGTATCCTTCATTGGGCGAATTACTGGCCCAAGGCAAGGCCAACCTCGATGCCTGGTGGATTTCGCTATCGGCATTTTCCACATTGGTGGGCATGCTGATGCTGTTGATCTTTATTGGCGAGGGGTTGCGGCAGGCTTTTGATCCGCGCGCGTAAATGACTTGTTCAAAATCTTGCGGCGAGGTGCTGATGAACATTCCGGTTCCTGCATTCCATCCGCCCACACCTGCTTTGGCTCGTTCGCCTGCCTAAATGGCTATTTCAAATGAGTAATTTCATGAAAACAATCTATTGGTGTTTTCCGGGCGGGCGTCACAAGGCACTGACACTGAGCTACGACGACGGCAAGACAGCCGATCGCCGGCTGGTCGACATCATGAACCGGCATGGTATTCGCGGCACGTTTCATCTCAATGCCGGCAAGTTTGGCCGCGATGGCCGCATTGAGCGCGATGAAGTCGCCGCGCTATATGCCGGTCACGAGATTTCTGCACACTCGCTCACGCACCCAACCCTGACGCGCATGCCCAGGGAACTGGTGGTGCAGCAGTTGCTGGAAGATCGGCGCGGGCTGGAAAGGATCGCGGGCTATCCGGTGCGCGGCATGTCGTACCCGAATGGGGCATTCAATGATGAAATCGCCAGCCTGCTGCCGCATCTGGGGCTGATGTATGCGCGTACGATCGTTTCAACGGGCCGGTTTGACTTGCCCGATGATTGGCTGCGCTGGCCTGCCACCTGCCATCACAATGACAATCTGCTGGGGCATGCTCATGCCTTCAATGCACTGTTCAAGCAGCACATGCCGTATCTGTTCTACGTCTGGGGTCATAGCTACGAATTCGACAATGACAACAACTGGGGCCTGATCGAGGAATTCTGCGCGTTGATGAGTGGTCGTGCCGAGATCTGGTATGCGACCAATATCGAGATTGTCGATTATCTGGATGCCGCCAGACGCTTGCAGTTCACCATGGATTGCGACCGGGTGTTCAATCCATCGGCGCAAACGGTGTGGATCAGTGTTGAGGGCGACGTGCGCGAGATTCCGTCCGGCAGGCTGTGCGCGCTAAGCTAGCGCATATTTGGCAGCCGAGAGTACCAATGGCGAGGTAATCGAGGCCAGAACGGTTGTGAGGATCAGGCTGCTGGCGATCGGGCCTTCCTGGGTCTGGAACTGGCGCGCCATCAGGTAGACGTTCGCACCCGTGGCGATCGAGGCCATCAGCACCACAACCAGCGTTTCCATTTCTGGCAGGCCCAGCAGCATGGCAATCAGCAGCACGGCGAGCGGATGGGCAACCAGTTTCAGCAGGGCAATCGCCGCCGGCATGCGCCAGTCCTTGCCGATACCGTATTCCGCCAGCCCCATTCCCAGTGCGATCAGTGCCATGGGCGCGGTGGCGCTGCCAATCATGTCCAAGGTGGTGTTGACGATAGCCGGCATGCCCAGCCCGGACAGCCCCCAGGCGGTGCCGGTCATGATGGACGCCACAATCGGGTTCATCAGCACATTTTTCAGGGTACGCCCGAAGCCTTGTACCGACAGGCTGCCATGCTTGGCCCATTCCACCGAGATGGTGACCAAGGTCCACAAAATCAGGGAATTGAAGATGACGACCAGTGCCACGCTTGGCAGCGCCTGATCGCCCAGCAGCATCTTGGCCAGCGGCAAGCCCAGCATCAGGTTGTTGCAGAAGACACCGCCCAATGCAAAAACCGATTGGCCGGTGCCATCAAGCTTGAAACATTTCCATGCCAGCAGGCGCCCCAGCGCAAACACCACAAAGCAGCCGCCAAAGAAGGCAATCAGCAGCCGTGCATCCACCGGAGGCAATTTGGATAGATCGCTCATCAGGTGAAACAGCAGCGCCGGAAAAGCCAGTGTGAAAACAAAACGCGAAAGCGATTCGGACATGCTGCGTGGCCATTTCCCCACGCGCATGGCGGCGTAACCGACAAAAACCAGAATGAACAACGGCGAAGAGTTGATGACCTGATTCAGCAATATCGACATGACGCGAAAAGATGGTGCGCTGCGAGAGAAAGTCGGTATTGTCAGATAAAACGATTAACCGCGCGATGTTTTTTATGTGTGCGGATGAACGGGGATGCGCCTTGCCCCAAAAGATCCGGCGCTTGTTGCGAAGCGGCCGGCCAGTGGCGTGCCGCAATCCGGGCACCTGCCGGATTCGGTGAGCCGGTATTCCAGGATGTCATAGCCGCTGCGCCGGATCAACGGAGCATGGCAATGGGCGCAATAGCTGGTGGCGCCCTCGGTGCTGTAAATGTTGCCAAGGTAGACATGCTGCAGTCCGATCTGGCGGGCAATTTCGCGTGAGCGGATCAGCACCGAGGCTGGTGTGGGGGGCTTGTCGAGCAATTTCCAGGCTGGATGGAAAGCGGTGAAGTGCAACGGCACATCGGCACCGAGTTCGTGCAAAATCCAGCGGCACATGGCTTCGATTTCCTGCGTGCTGTCATTTTCTCCTGGTATCAGCAGCGTGGTGATTTCAAACCAGACAGTCGTTTCGTGTCGCAGATAGATGAGCGTATCGAGCACCGGCTGCAGATGGCCGCCGCACAGACGCACATAGAAATCGTCGCTGAAGGCTTTGAGATCGACATTGGCAGCATCCATTTTGGCGAAAAAATCACGCCGTGCTTCGTCGCCGATATAACCGGCGGTAACGGCAACGGTATGGATGCCAAGCGCATGGCAGGCATCGGCCGTATCCAGGGCATATTCGGCGAAAACCACCGGGTCGTTATAGGTAAAGGCAACGCTGGCCGTTCCATATGATTGGCAAGCCTGTGCGATCGCTTGCGGGCTGGCGCTGTCTGCAAGCGTTTCCATTTCGCGTGATTTGGAAATATCCCAGTTCTGGCAGAATTTGCAGGCGAGATTGCACCCTGCCGTACCAAACGAGAGCACGCTTGATCCGGGATAAAAATGGTTGAGCGGTTTTTTTTCGATCGGGTCGATGCAAAAGCCGGATGAGCGACCGTAGGCTGTCAGGACGATCACCTCACCCTGGCGCATACGCACGAAACAGGCACCACGCTGTCCGTCGTGCAGGCGGCAATCGCGCGGACACAGATCGCACTGGATGCGGCCATCGGGCAAGGCATGCTGCCAGCGCCCGGTCAGCTTTCCTTCCATTTTTGTACTCGATAGCGTTGTACGGTGAATTGATCGATCGGCGTATCGCTGGGCAGGCCGGCTTTCTGCTTCAGATGGGCCAGGAACAGGCGCGGATCAGGGAGTTGTTCCCATACCTGAGGCAAGAATGTGGCCCGGTGCAGTCCACAACTGATAACGATGCCGTCTTCGAACGGTACGATTTTTTGCAGCAGATCGGCCTCATCGGTGAAAGTGAGTGGCTCGGGAGGGGTCAGCAGCGAGACTTCCACCTGCACCTGTTTGAATTCTTCCTTTTCCAGCGGGTAAAAACGTGGGTCATGCAAGGCGGCCGCCACCGCATTGGCGCGCACATCCTCCAGTAGCGGTCGATGCGCCTGCAGGGAGCCGATGCACCCGCGCAACTGGCCCTGTTTGGTCAGGGTCACGAAGGTTGCACTCTGCTGCGTTAGCAGCGGAAATTCCACGGGCACAGGGCAGGGCGGCCCACCCAAGGCTTCGCTGATGGCTGCACGCGCCTGGCGTAACAGTTCCTGGCCCAGAGCGTCTTGATTCATGATTCCTCCGAGAAGCTGATAGCGGCATAACCCACTACCCGATTCTTGTCTCCTGCCGTATCCCCGGAATTGCGGTAATCGAGCAACTCTCCCTTCAAGCCTAGCTCGTGTGCGTGCAGGAGCAAGCCCCGAATGGGCATGCAACCGCAAGCATCCTGATCGCTGATATGGTTATCGGTCGTGACAATGCGGCGCAGGGTTTCCTGATCGCGGGACTTTGCCTGATCGTAGGGCAGATAATGCGAAAGATCAGAACTCAGCACGATCAACGTCTCCGGGCCGCCCCAGGCAAATTCCAGTACATCGGCCACATCCTGCGGGCTGGCCAAACCGACAATCAGTGGAACAAGCTTGAAATCGTTCAGCACGCTTTGTAAAAAAGGCAGCTGGACTTCGAGTGAATGCTCCATGGCATGGCAGGCATTCATGCGCTGGACCTGCGGCAAGCGTGCAAGCCGTTCACAAAACTCCAGATCCAGGGCCACCGAACCCAATGGCGTGGCAAAGGCCTCGGCCTCCGGCAGTGCCAGTCCGCGCAGGGCAACGCGATGTGACGGACCCAGCAATATCACGCGCCGGATGCGGCCGGCCCATGGCGCGATCGCGTGATAAGCTGTGGCGGCAACCGGGCCGGAGTAGACATAGCCCGCATGCGGAACGATGATGACCTTGGGTGGATGGGATGCGGGCGGCGCTTGGACCTGGCCGAGCATGTCCCGTACGGCATCGGCCAGCTCGATCGGATCGGCAGGGTAGAAATAGCCGGCGACGGCGGCAGGGCGTACAGGGGGCATGGCCGGTATCTCCGCAAGAAATCCTGCCCTCATCATAGACACCCACCATGGGCTGTCAGGAACAAATTACAGGTTCGGGAAACCGATTGTCGGATGGATAAGGTATGGCTTTACTGGAAATCGAGAGACTGACAGTGCGCTTTCCCGGCTGTGACGCTGTTGCGGTGGATGACATTAGTCTGGTGTTGCCGGCGAGTGGCAAGCTGGCGCTGGTGGGCGAATCGGGCAGTGGCAAGAGTGTGACGGCACGGGCGATTCTGCAGCTGGATCAGGCAGCCCGATGCCGCGGTTCGATCCGCTTTGATGGCAAGAATCTGCTGGAAATTGATGATCGCCAGCTCCGGGGAGTGCGTGGCGGGCGTATCGCCATGATCTTTCAGGAGCCGATGAGTGCATTCAATCCGCTTTATCCGATTGGAGACCAGATCGGCGAGGTACTGCAGTTGCATCGCGGCATGCACAAGGCTGCAGCCTGGCATGCTGCCGGGGCATTGCTGGAGCGGGTCGGCATTGCCGATTCAGCCCGACGCATGCAGTCGTTTCCGCACCAGTTGTCCGGCGGTCAGCGCCAGCGCGCAATGATTGCCATGGCACTGGCCGGCGAGCCGGAATTGCTGATCGCGGACGAGCCGACCACTGCTCTGGATGTGACATTGCAGGCGCAGATCATGGCGTTGATCAGCGAGTTGCAGTGCGAACGCAAGATGGCCGTGCTGTTGATCACGCACGATCTCAACCTGGTGCGCGATTTCGCCGACCATGTTGCGGTGATGCATCAGGGGAAAATCGTGGAAACCGCGCCCGCCAGCGATTTGTTCGCCGCACCGCGCATGGCCTACACCCGCGAGTTGCTGGCGAGCCAGGTGGCCCGTCTGGCCGATATGGAGGCTGCTTCCGATGAGGTGGTGGTACAGGCGCAAGGACTGGCGCAAACCTATACCAAGCGGCGCTTTTGGCGTGATGAGTACTACCCGGCGTTACAGCCACTGGATTTCAGTCTGCGCCGTGGTGAAACACTGGCGGTGGTCGGCGAATCCGGTAGCGGCAAGACCTCGTTGGCCATGGCTTTGTTGCGGCTGGCTTCGGGCGCTGCAGGGCAAATCAGCTGTGGTTCGCAGCGTTTTGACCAACTCGCCGGCAAGGCAAGGCGGATAGCTCGCCGCCGCATGCAGATCGTGTTTCAGGATCCGTTCGGGGCCTTGTCACCCAGGCAAAATGTGGCGGAAATCGTGACCGAAGGGCTGCTGGTGCATGCGCCCGAACTCAGCGCGGCGGAGCGATTGACGGCAGCGGAGCAGGCCTTGCAGCAGGTGGGGCTGGATGCGGCCGCGCTGGATAGGTTCCCACATGAGTTTTCCGGCGGTCAGCGCCAGCGTATCGCCATTGCGCGGGCCTTGGTTCTCAAGCCCGAACTGCTGGTTCTGGATGAGCCGACCTCGGCCCTGGATGCCACTGTGCAGCGCCAGGTGCTGGAACTGCTCGCCAGCTTGCAGCGCCAGTACCAGATCGCCTTTGTGCTGATCACGCATGATCTGCATCTGGTGCGCGCCATGGCGCATCAGGTGCTGGTGCTCAAGGATGGAGAAGTCATCGAGCGCGGAGGTGTGAATGATGTGCTGAATAAGCCACAACATGCCTATACCAAGGCATTACTGAAGGCGAGTGGTTTGCATGACACAACAAAATCGACCTGAAAAGGTCGATTTTGCTGATGGGATGCGTGTATTGCTTCAGTCGGAGAGCGCTGCCTGCAGGTCTTCCAGGGTGAGGTGCCAGCGCTGCAGCAGACGGGAGAAAATAGCCATTTCTGCTTCGCTGAAATCACCGTCTGCCTTGGCGATATCCAGGGCCACGGCTGCGACAAGCGTGCGTTTTTTCGGTTCGTCCACTGTTTCGAGCAAGTCGTCGATACGTTGCTTGTCGATCAGCTTGATCTTGCCCTCCGCATCGGCTTCGTCGGTCAGATCGTTGCAGTAATCCTGCAGCACCGTAATGAAATCCTTGCGGCTGATGCCAAGCAACTCATAAACATTCAGGTGTTCAAGTTCGTCGATTTCCGACGGATCAAAATTGCCGTCGCCGATCATCTGCATGATCAGGATACGGGCCATGGCTTGCGGGCTGTTGTAGGGATATTTTTTCATTTTTGGATTCCTGCAGTTTCAATTGCTGTGCGAAATGCCTTGGGCATGGCCACTGTGCGGCGCGTCGCGTAATCATAAAACACAATGGCCGTTTTGGCGCTGGCTACCTGTCGGCCGCTGTTTTTTTCGGTGACCACATAGTAGAGGTCAAATGCCGCGCGGCTGATTTCACCAATGCGCAATTCAATGCGCAGCCATTCTCCGGCGAAGGCCTCGCTCTGAAACATGATGGCAGCATCGGTCAGGATGATGCCCGCGCCGCCCAGATCGCGCTCATCAACATGGCCCAGCGCACGAATCCACTGCAAGCGGGCTTCATGCAGCAATCCCAGTACGGCATTGTTGGCCAGGTGATTGCCATAGTTGAGATCGGTAACCCGCACGGCGAGCTCGGCCACAAAGATGGTTTTTTCCGGTAGTTCAAGGCGCAAACGCGGCATTTTCAGCGAGATATTCAACAAAAATACCGTTCGAGTGTATCGGTATGTGGCAGTACCGGCAATCGAGAGGTTTGTTTGCTAGATTTAAAGCCCATCCTTGCAAGGAGGTTTTAATCATGTATCAACGCATACTGGTCCCTGTGGACAACAGCGCAAGCAGCAAGGTCATGCTGGCCGAAGTAGCCCGGTTTGCCAAGCTTTGCCCGAGCGCAACCATCAAGCTGGTGCATGTGGTCGACCTGGCGCCGGCAACTTCATCTGAAACAGAATTCATGAGTCCCTCCGCCATTACCGATGTCGAAAGTGCGATCAAGCGCAGTGGTGCCGAAGTGCTCGATACTGCAGTGGCGCAAGCCAAGGCAGCCGGTCTGGTACCGGAAGCGACTGTTCTGGAGATTTATGGCCAGCAATTGGCCAGCGCGATTGTCGACGAATCCAAAAACTGGAATGCCGACATCATCATCATGGGTACGCACGGCTACAGCGGCCTGTCGCACCTGTTGATGGGCAGCGTGGCCGAGGGTGTAGTGCGCCATGCAACCGTGCCGGTATTGCTGGTGCATACACGCGGGTAGTCGAGTCATGGCAATGTGGGTGCCGTAGACAAGCCCGCCAACTCGCTGCCACGGCGACTGGGCGCTGTTTTTGCTAGACTGGAATTGCAAACACAAGAGGGGAGTGGATCATGTACCAACGAATTCTGGTTCCGGTAGACAATAGCGCCACCAGCCGCAATGCTTTGGATGAGGCCTTGCGCTTTGCCAAAAATGAAAAGGCTCAGCTGCGACTGGTGCATGTGATCGATCTTGCTCAATTCGCCTGGAGTGCCAACGAATTTCTGGATGTACCGCAGTTGCAAGCTGCGCTCAAGGAAGGTGGCCAACAGGTGCTGGCAGAAAGCCTCGCCCTGGTGAGCGAACGCGGTATCGAGGCTGAAACGGCATTGCTGGAAACCTGGGGTGGTATTCTGGCCAAGGCGATTGTCGAAGATGCCAATAGCTGGAAAGCGGACCTGATCGTGATGGGCACGCATGGCTATGGCGGCCTGACGCACATGCTGCTGGGCAGTGTGGCTGAAGGCGTGATGCGCCATACGCCGGTACCAGTGCTGCTGGTACGCAACAAGGAAAAACCGGGCAAGGAATAAGAAATCAAATTGGCTGAAACAAAACCCCTGAATCACCGCCTGCGCGTCGAGAATCATGATCGTGACAGTGCCGGGTTGACCTACGTCTACCCGGTGATTTCCCGTCGGGCCGGCGGTGTCTCTGTCGGCATCAACCTCAATCCCAATAACGCCTGCAACTGGCAATGCATCTACTGCCAGGTTCCCGATCTCAAGCGCGGCCCGGCTCCGCCCATCGATCTGGCACAGCTTGAAGACGAGTTGCGCTGGATGCTTGGTCAGATTGTGCATGGCGATTTCATGCAGATACGTGTGCCAGAAGATGTACGCCGGTTGAACGACGTGGCGTTTTCCGGCAATGGCGAGCCCACCACCAGCAAGCAATTCGCGCAGTGCGTAGAGTTGGTCGGCAGGGTGCTTGCCGATTTCGATCTGGTTGGCAAAATCAAGCTGGTGCTGATCACCAATGGCAGCCAGATGGATAGGCCAGATGTGCTGTTGGCGCTTGCGCAGATGAAGCAGCTCAATGGCGAGGCCTGGTTCAAGTTTGATCGCGCGCCCGATGGCCGTTTCAATGCGGTGAATCAGGTGGTGCTTTCTCCGCTTCAGGTGGCGCGACGGCTCAAGGCCGCAGCAGCACATTGCCCAACCTGGTTGCAGACCTGCATGTTCATGCAGGATGGCCATCTGCCTGATGAGGCAGAGATTTCAGCCTGGCTGGGGTTTGTCGGTGAACGACTGAGTGAGGGCGTGCCGCTGCAGGGGGTTTTATTGTACGGGCTGGCACGGCAGCCGATGTTGCCCGGTGCAACCGAGCATCTGAGCCCGGCCCCGGCCGAATGGATGGAAGCGCTCAAGGTCAGGATCGAGGAGCTGGGTTTGCCGGTAAAACTCAGTCTCTGATTATCATTGTCGGGCATCCACGGCGCGGCCGCCTGGCCGCGTTTTCAATCAAGAATCAATTCAAGATCCGGCCGGTCATTGGCGGCATCGCGCAATACGGCGAGCAGTGCCGTGTAATGTTCATGGCCGAGCGCAGTGGCCGAAGCGTCATGCCGGTGCCAGACGATCTGGACCGGGCCGGGGATATCCGTGGTCAGTACATCGAACAGTGCATCCAGATTGTGCCCAAAATGTGCGGGGAGTTCGGTTTGTACTGCCAATTGCCGGTATACCTCCTCCAGACTGACGGGCGCAATGAATTCGATGCGGGTTACTGGCATGGCGGCACCTCTTGGAAAGTCCGGTAGTGATCCACGGTCACAAAGCGGGATTCGCGGCTGAAGACGATGCGTTTGGCCCCGCGCTTGCCGCCACGATAATCCAGATCGGCTTCCTTGTAGCGCCCGGCAGGCAGGCGCTTTTCGTAATTGCCGAAGTGATCCCCGCCAATTGATTTGCCCGGCAGCACGCGATGCAGATCGCTGCCGGGTCGCCACCCCGCCGCCGCCGCTTCTTTTTTGGTCACAAATTTTGCAGGAAGATCGCCGGTTTGATTCAAGTTGCTCAAGACTTGTGCCAGCTCAACCGCATTGACGGTGGGGCGCAATTGCCGGTTGAGTTGTTCGGCAACGATTTCACAACTGGCTGCGTGAAGGAGGCCACTGGCAGTCAATAACAGGGCAAAAAAAGATAGGCGCATGCTTTTCCCGGATCGTGGCGGTGCTTGATTATTTGAATTGCGCACGCAGATGTCAAAGGAGAAGGCTGCGAGAAAACCTTGTTTTCTGTCAAAATAGCAGGTTCACATGTACCGATACCGTTCCGCCTGGCGTGCGGAAGATGCAGGAGCACAGCAGATGACCCAGATCCATGCCTACGATTCCACCTTGCGAGATGGTGCGCAAGCCCAGGGTATTTCCTACTCGGTGGATGACAAAATCAAGATTGTCGAGCGGCTCGATCAACTGGGTATCAGCTATATCGAAGCGGGTAACCCTGGCTCGAATCCCAAGGATCTGGAGTTTTTCAAGCGCGTTGGCGAATTGAAACTGACGCATGCCAGGATCATCGCCTTTGGCAGTACACGCAAGGTCGGCATCGCGGTCGAGGATGACAACAACGTCAAATCGCTGCTGAAAGCCGGTACGCAGGCCGTGGCGATTTTCGGCAAGAGCTGGGATTACCAGGTTACCGACATCCTGCGCACCACGCTGGAAGAAAATCTGGCCATGATCGGCGACACCATTGCCTTCTTCAAGGGGGAAGGCAAGGAGGTGGTGTTCGATGCCGAGCACTTCTTTGACGGTTACCGCTTCAATCCGGAATATGCCATGCAATCGCTGGCAGCCGCAGCCAAGGCCGGTGCCGATTGCCTGGTTCTGTGCGACACCAATGGCGGTACTTTCCCCGATGTGGTGCGCAAGGTGACGGAGCTGGTTGCTGCTGAATTTCCGGGCACGGCTATCGGTATCCACTGCCACAACGATTGCGAGATGGCCGTGGCCAACTCGGTAGCTGCCGTGCAGGCCGGTGCCACGCAGGTGCAGGGCACGATCAATGGCATCGGCGAGCGCTGTGGCAACGCCAATCTGTGCGCGATCATCCCCAATATCCAGCTCAAGCTAGGTTTGGACTGCCTGCCCAACGGCAATCTGGTGCATCTGACTTCCACTGCCCGCTATGTGAGCGAGATCGCCAACATGCCGCTCAACGACAAGGCGGCCTACGTGGGCAATGATGCCTTTGCGCACAAGGGTGGCATGCATATTGATGCCGTGAACAAGAATCCGGTTTCGTATGAGCATGTGAACCCGGAAATGGTCGGCAACAATCGTCGCATCCTGATGAGTGAGGTGGCGGGGCGCAGCACGCTGCTGGCCAAGATCAATCTGGTGGATCCGACACTCACCAAGGATTCGCCCGAAACGCAGAAGATTGTCGACCGGCTCAAGGAACTGGAACACGAAGGCTATCAGTTCGAGACGGCCGAGAGTTCGTTCGAGCTGATCGTGCGCAAGTTGCTGGGCAAATTCCAGCCTTCTTTTGATCTGAAGGCGTTCCGGGTGATCGTGAATGAACCGGCGATCGATGGCGAAAACTCGTCGGCCATGATCAAGATCGCTGTCGATGGCGAAAACGAGATTTCAGCAGCGGAGGGCGATGGCCCGATCAATGCGCTGGACAAGGCGATGCGTCGGGCGCTCGAGCGTTTCTATCCGGCCATCCGCGAGATGAAGCTGACCGATTACAAGGTGCGCGTACTCGATTCGGACAAAGCCACGGCGGCCAAGGTGCGTGTGCTGATCGAGTCGGCTGACCGCTTCGGATCGTGGACAACCATTGGCGTTTCCACCGACGTGATCGATGCCTCGTGGCAGGCGCTGGTTGATGCGATCGAATACAAGCTGGTGCGGGAGCAGGAGCGGCAGGGGTAGACCTTGGTCTGCAGCAAGGGTTTGCCGCAGGCATAACCCGGGAAGTTCGATTAACTTGTGCATTGGATACTTGGGTTGGCCGGGAGTTCGTCCCGGCGGCCGAGTTTCTTTTCTTGCTTCGCCAAGAAAAGAAACCAAAAGAAGGCGACCCCGCTGCCACGCCCTTCGGGTGCCCTTGCGCTTCTCGAAAATCGTGGCGGCTGCGGGACTCGGGCTTGCGCCCTCAGACAGTCCTCGCCGAATTCCCACGATCTTCTGCGATGCTCGGCGTGGCAAGGGGAAGGGTGGTATTAGACACTGTATCGAATACCTGAGCCGCACAAGAACACATTAACTCCTTCAAGGGCGCCAGCTGGATTGGCATACAAATCAGTTGCGCTTGAGACGCAAACTGCACCTTGTGATCAAGGATTCCCTTGATCTACCACCGGCTTCAACATCACCAGCTTCAACTGTTCCTGCTCGACAGGGCGCAAGGTTGTCTGCAGGCAGGCGATCAAACCGTGCTTCGGATGGTTGAATTCGCGCCGGCCACCTTGTCTTTCCAGTACGTCATGCTGCTTCCAGAAACGCACGAATTCGGGGCTGGCATTGGTGAGTTCTTCCACCAGTTTTTGCAATGCCGGTTCTTCCAGACGTGAGCGGCAATCGGCACGGAATTCAGCGGTGATGCGCCGTGCGCGCGTTTCCCAATCAACCAGAAAGTGGCGTGCCTGTGGCATCAGGAACACATAACGCAGCAGATTGGGTGGTGTTGGATGCGGTTGATCGAGCCAGCCACTGAAGAGCTCTGCTGCTTGTGTGTTCCAGGCCAGCATGTCCCAGTAGCGGCCCATGATGTAGGCAGGAATGTGGATGTCGTCGAGTAAACCGGTCAGCGACGGCGGCGCATCGTCTTCGCCTGTTTCGCTCGCTTGCGGGTCGCGCCGGTCGGCCATTTCGAACAGGTAGGCACGTTCGGTGCGCGTCAGTTGCAGCGTCTGGGCAAGCCGATCGAGTACTTCGGCCGAAACATTGACTTCACGCCCTTGCTCGATCCAGGTATACCAAGTAGGGCTGATGCCGGCGAGCTGGGCGACTTCCTCGCGGCGCAGGCCTTGCGTGCGGCGTCGGCTGCCGGCGGGAAAGCCGAATGATTCCGGCGCGCAGCGCTGGCGCAATACCTGCAAAAAATCGCCCAGCTCCTTGCGACGGGTATCCATTTCTTCCTCGTGGCTATTAGTTTTGATACTAGTATAACTGCTAGTCTTGTTCTGGTATCAAAGACTGCCTACCATGCGAATCAACACTGATCCGGCAAATGCACCAAATCTGGATGCAAGTGTCTGATGGATCGGTAGTATTTCAATTTTCCAGGCCGAATCAAGGAGTCACCCATGGCTGGCAAGACGCTGTATGACAAATTGTGGGAGTCGCACGTTGTCCGCGAGGAAAGCGACGGTACCTGTCTTCTCTATATCGATCGTCACCTGATGCACGAAGTGACCAGCCCGCAGGCTTTCGAAGGGCTGCGTCTGGCTGGCCGCAAGGCATGGCGTAATACCTCGATCGTGGCTGTGCCGGATCACAATACCCCGACCAACCACTGGGATCGCGATATCGAAGATCCGATCTCCAAGGCGCAGGTCGATACGCTCGATGCCAACATCAAGGAATTCGGCGCGCTGATCTACTTCCCGTTCAAGCACGAAAACCAAGGCATCATCCACGTGATCGCTCCGGAAAACGGCGCCACCCTTCCGGGCATGACCGTGGTGTGCGGAGACAGCCATACGGCCACCCACGGTGCCTTCGGCGCGCTGGCGCATGGTATCGGCACTTCCGAAGTCGAGCACGTGCTGGCCACGCAAACGCTGGTGCAGAAGAAATCCAAGGCCATGCAGATCAAGGTCGAAGGCAAGCTCGGTGCCGGCGTGACCGCCAAGGATGTAGCACTCGCCATCATCGGCAAGATCGGTACCGCTGGCGGCACCGGTTACTGTATCGAATTTGCCGGTTCCGCGATCAAGGGTCTGTCGATGGAAGGCCGCATGACCGTGTGCAACCTGGCGATCGAGGCCGGTGCCCGCGCCGGTATCATCGCCGCCGATGAAACCACGTTTGCCTATCTCAAGGGCCGCAAGCATGCCCCGCAAGGTGCAGACTGGGATCGTGCGGTTGAATACTGGAACACCCTGCATAGCGATGCTGATGCCCAGTTCGATACCGTGATCGAGATGAAGGCTGAAGAAATCGAGCCGCAAGTGACCTGGGGCACTTCGCCCGAGCAGGTATTGGCAGTAGGCGGCAAGGTGCCGAATCCTGCCAACGAAGCCGATCCGGTCAAGCGTGCCGGCATTGAGCGCGCCCTGCAGTACATGGGCCTGCAGGCTGACATGCCGATCACCGACATCCAGATCGACAAGGTTTTCATTGGTTCCTGCACCAACAGCCGTATTGAAGACATGCGCGCTGCTGCTGCCGTGGCCAAGGGCAAGAAAGTGGCTGGCAATGTGAAGCTGGCGCTGGTTGTGCCGGGTTCGGGCATCGTCAAGCGCCAGGCCGAAGCCGAAGGCCTGGACAAGATCTTTATCGAAGCCGGTTTCGAATGGCGCGAACCGGGTTGCTCGATGTGTCTGGCGATGAATGCCGACCGCCTCTCGCCGGGCGAGCGTTGCGCTTCGACCTCCAACCGCAACTTCGAAGGCCGTCAGGGCCCGGGTGGCCGTACCCATCTGGTGAGCCCGGCCATGGCTGCTGCTGCTGCGATTGCCGGTCATTTCGTTGACGTGCGCGCACAGTAATCATTTTCCTGGAGGATCTTGTGATGAAGCGAATTCTGATTGTTGCCTTGTTGAGCATGATTGCCTTGACCGGCTGCAACACCGTTCAGGGCTTTGGCAGGGATCTGGAAAAGGTTGGCGAAAAAATTGGCGATGCCGCCAAGAAATAAGCGAGGATTTCCCATGAAAGCATTTACGCAACTCAACGGGCTGGTGTGCCCGCTGGATCGTGCCAACGTCGATACCGACGCGATCATCCCCAAGCAGTTCCTGAAGTCGATCAAGCGCTCCGGCTTCGGCCCGTACCTGTTCGATGAATGGCGTTACACCAACTATGGCGAGCCGGGCATGGATTGTACCAACCGCCCGCTCAACAAGGAGTTCGTGCTGAACCAGCCGCGTTATCAGGGCGCACAGATTCTGATCGCACGCGATAATTTTGGCTGTGGCTCCTCGCGCGAACATGCGCCGTGGGCGATTGAGGATTACGGTTTTCGCGTGATCATCGCCCCGTCGTTTGCCGATATCTTCTTCAGCAACTGCTACAAGAATGCCGTGTTGCCGATTGTGGCCAGTGCCGAGATCGTTGATCGCCTGTTCAAGGAGTGTGAGGCGACCGAAGGCTACAAGCTGGATGTGAATCTGGCCGAGCAAACCGTGACCACGCCATCCGGTTTCAGCTTCAAGTTCGATATCACCGAGCACCGCAAGCACTGCATGCTCAATGGCCTGGATGATATCGGCCTGACACTGCAGCATGCGGATGAAATCAAGGCGTTCGAAGCAAAGCACAAGGCAAGTCAGCCTTGGCTGTTCGCGTAATCAATTAATGCAGGGCGGGTTAGGCGCAGCCGTAACCCGCCGAATGTTTGCATGAATCAAGGCGGGTTACGCCGCAAGGCAGCGAACCTGCCCTACAAGGAAAAACAATGAAAATCTGTTATCTGCCGGGTGATGGCATTGGTCCGGAAATCATGGCGCAGGCGCTGCGCGTGCTGGATGTGTTCAAGAAAGAAGGCATGGATATCGAGCTGACCGAAGGCATGCTCGGCGGTGGTGCCGTCGATGCCACCGGTTCGCCGTATCCGGAATCCACGCAGAAGCTGGCGCGTGAAGCCGATGCCGTGCTGCTTGCAGCCGTGGGTGGCCCGCAGTGGGATAGCCTGCCGCGCCCGCAACGTCCGGAACGTGGCCTGCTTGGCATCCGCAAGGATCTGAACCTGTTTGCCAATCTGCGCCCGGCCGTGCTGTACCCGGAACTCGCCAATGCTTCCACGCTCAAGCCGGAAGTGGTGTCGGGCCTGGATATCATGATCGTGCGTGAACTGACTGGCGACATCTACTTCGGCGAGCCGCGCGGCATCAGCGTGGAAGACGGCAAGCGCGTAGGTCGCAACACCATGATCTACAACGAAGACGAAATCCGCCGCATCGGCCATGTCGCGTTCAAGGCTGCGCAAAAGCGCAACAAAAAGGTGTGTTCGGTCGACAAGATGAACGTGCTTGAGACTACCCAGCTCTGGCGTGACGTGATGATCGAGATTTCGGCCGAGTATCCGGATGTCGAACTCAGCCACATGCTGGTTGATAACGCCGCAATGCAGCTGGTGCGCAATCCGAAGCAGTTCGACGTGGTCGTCACCGGCAATATCTTCGGTGACATCCTGTCCGATGAAGCGTCCATGCTCACAGGCTCGATCGGCATGCTGCCGTCGGCTTCGCTCGATCAGAACAACAAGGGCATGTACGAACCGTGCCACGGCTCGGCCCCGGATATCGCTGGCAAGAACCTGGCCAACCCGCTGGCCATGATCCTGTCGGTGGCGATGATGCTGCGTTACACCTTTGCTGACGAAGCCACCGCAACCCGCATCGAAAATGCCGTGAAAAAGGTCCTGGCCGATGGTCTGCGTACCGGCGATATCTACGAAGAAGGCACCAAGAAGGTATCGTGCTCGGAAATGGGCGATGCCGTGATTGCTGCGCTGTAAACGGCAGTGCAATAAATTACAGACAAGGGCGCGGAAGTTACCGCGCCTTTTGTTTTGTTGCACATGGAATGTGCAGTGCAAGTTCCTGTTCGATTTAATGAAAATTCAGAGTAACTGCCCATGCAGCAAGCCAGCTATCTGTTCCTCAATGTGCTGATGCCGATTTTCCTGCAGGTCTTTGCAGGTTTCCTGCTGCAAAAACGCTTTCCGACTGAAATCGGCAGCCTGAGCAAGGTGCAGTTCTACGTGTTCATTCCGGCGATTGCCTTTACCAGCCTGTATACAACCACGTTGGGTGGCAGCCTGCTGCTGGCAATCATTGCGAGCTGCGTGCTGGTTGCGCTGACGCTGTTCGGAATTTCCTGGCTGGTGGTCCGCGGTGCGCGGCTCGACATGGAAAAACGCCATGCGCTGTATAACGCGGTGACCATCTACAACAGCGGCAACTACTGCATCCCGCTGATCCAGTTGCTCTACAACACGCCGTTTTCGTATTCGGTGCAGATCGTGATCGTGCTGGTGCAATCGGTGTTGACCAATACCTTTGGCATCTACAACACCGATGCCAAGGGATTGAATCTGGCCAAGCTGTTGCGGGTAGTGCTGTATATGCCGACCACGCTGGCCATGCTCGCTGCCGTGGCCTGCCGGTTGCTGGATGTCACGGTGTGGCAGCCGATGATGGTGTCGCTGAACGTGCTGGCATCCGGACTGGTCCCGCTGGCGCTGGTCACCTTGGGGGCGCAGCTTGCTACCTCGAAGATCGGGCAGTTTCCGCTCGATGTCTGGGTGTCCGGTTTTCTGCGCCTGCTGATTGGCCCGCTGGTTGCCTGGGCTATTGTGCGTTTGCTGGGGATCGAGGGCGTGGCGGCGCAGGTGATCATCATCTGCTCCGGCGCCCCCTCGGCCGTGAATACGGTGGTGCTGGCACTTGAATTCAAGGGCGATGCGGAATTCGCATCCAAAACCGTTCTGTTTTCGACGCTGCTGAGCGCCGTGTCGATGCCGCTGGTGATAGGCATGGCTTTGCGTTATGCCTGATGAGTTAGCCAATTCGGGGACGTAGATTCCAGAGTAAGTGCAACCGGGGAACAAGCTCGCTACAATCCGCGCTCGTTTCCGTTACAGGTGCCTAGTCCATGAAATCGATCAGCCAGCGTCTTGCCGAAGAACTTTCCTGCCGCGAAGCCCAGGTACTTGCTGCCGTGCAACTGCTCGATGACGGGGCGACTGTGCCGTTCATCGCGCGTTACCGCAAGGAAGTCACCGGCGGGCTGGATGACACGCAATTGCGCCTCCTGGAAGAGCGTCTGCGTTATCTGCGCGAACTGGAAGAACGCCGCGCATCGATCATCGAGAATGTGCGCGAGCAGGGCAAGCTCACCGACGAGCTGCATGCGCAGTTTCTCGAAGCCGACAACAAGCAGCGTCTCGAAGACTTGTATCTGCCGTACAAGCAGAAACGCCGTACCAAGGCGCAAATTGCGCGGGAAGCGGGCCTGGCACCCTTGGCCGAGGCACTGCTTGCCAATCCTGATCTGAATCCTGAAGCCGAAGCCGCCGCCTATGTGAATGCTGAAAAAGGCGTGGCCGATGCCAAGGCTGCGCTGGATGGCGCGCGTGCGATCCTGATCGAACAATTCTCCGAAGATGCCGAGCTGATCGGCCTGTTGCGCGATTTCCTGTGGACACATGCGCACGTGAAAACCACCGTGGCCGAAGGCAAGGCCAGCGAAGGTGCGAAGTTTGCCGATTACTTCGATTACCACGAACCGATACGCGAGATGCCCTCGCACCGGGCGCTGGCCGTTCTGCGCGGTCGCAATGAAGGTGTGCTGCAGGTGGCGCTGGTGTTGCCAGAAGAGCTGGAGGCTGCCACCAAACCCGTTGGCCCAGGCGTATGCGAGCAGAAGATTGCTGCGCGTTTTGGTGTTGCCAGCCAAGGGCGCGCTGCCGACAAGTGGCTGTCCGATACCGTGCGCCTTGCGTGGCGCGCCAAGATTTTCCTGAGCCTGGAAACCGAACTGCTTGGCCGCGTGCGCGAGGCGGCGGAAACCGAGGCAATCAAGGTATTCGCCACCAACCTGAAAGACCTGCTGCTGGCAGCGCCGGCAGGCCCGAAAGCGACGATGGGGCTCGATCCGGGCCTGCGAACCGGCGTGAAAGTGGCCGTGGTCGATGCCACCGGCAAGCTGGTGGATACTGAAACCATCTACCCGCATGAGCCACGTCATCAGTGGGATCAGTCGATTGCCATCCTGGCCAAGATATGTGCCCAGCATCAGGTCCGGCTGATCGCGATCGGCAACGGTACGGCCAGTCGTGATACGGACAAGTTGGCCGCCGAGCTGATCCGGCGTCATCCTGAACTCGGTTTGCAAAAGCTGGTGGTATCCGAAGCTGGCGCCTCGGTGTATTCCGCATCCGAACTGGCAGCCAAGGAATTTCCGCAACTGGATGTGAGCTTGCGCGGTGCGGTATCGATTGCACGCCGCCTGCAGGATCCGCTGGCCGAGCTGGTCAAAATTGATCCGAAGGCCATTGGCGTGGGCCAGTACCAGCATGACGTGAATCAGACTGATCTGGCACGCATGCTCGATGCCGTGGTTGAGGATTGTGTGAACGCGGTCGGCGTGGACGTGAACATGGCATCGGCAGCCTTGCTGGCGCGGGTTTCCGGCCTGACACCAACGCTGGCGGCCAATATCGTCAGCTATCGCGATGGCAACGGCGCATTTGCCAATCGGCGCCAGATCCTGAAAGTGCCGCGTCTGGGCGAAAAGGCATTCGAGCAGGCCGCCGGTTTCCTGCGCATCAGCAATGGCGATAATCCGCTTGATGCCTCGGCCGTGCACCCCGAAGCCTACCCGGTGGTCGAAAAGATTCTGGCGCGCGTGCAGCGCGAAGTGAAAACCATCATTGGCGATACTGCCTTCCTCAAGAAGCTCAATCCGGCAGAATTCACCGACGCGCAATTCGGCTTGCCCACGGTGAAGGATATTTTGGCGGAACTGGAAAAACCCGGTCGCGATCCGCGTCCTGAATTCAAGACCGCCAGTTTTGCCGAAGGCGTGGAAGATCTGAAAGACCTGCAGCCGGACATGGTGCTTGAAGGCGTGGTGACCAATGTGACCAACTTCGGCGCGTTCGTGGATATTGGCGTGCATCAGGATGGCCTGGTGCATATTTCGGCGCTGGCCAACCGCTTTGTGAAAGACCCGCGCGAGGTGGTGAAGGCGGGTGATGTGGTCAAGGTAAAGGTGCTGGAAGTCGATATCAAGCGCCGTCGCATCGCGCTGACCATGCGCCTGAGTGATTCCGCACGCGATCACGCAAGCGGCGAGATCCGGCACGAAGCGGCCAGCCCGCGTGCACGCAAGGAAACCAGCAGTCAGCATGCACCGCAGAATGCCCTGTCGGCAGCCTTGGCCGGCCTGAAGCTGAAGCGCTGAGACCCGTTCATTGTCTTGCCAGGCGGTTCATGCGCCTGGCTGAGGGCCTCACGTAACAGGCCTGGAACAGGTACTCAAAAGCGGTTTCCCTTTCTGGCAACGGAGAGGCCATAATAGCGATATTGGTATGCAGGGAGCAGCGAGATGGTGCAGGTTGATAATCCGGAAAAATTTACCACGGGCCATGAATTGATCGATGCCGATCACCGTGAACTGGTCGAGCAGATGAATTGCCTTCATGATGCAATCACCGAGCAGTGGGCATTGGAGGATCAACGCCAGATCTTCAATACGCTGATCGAGCGCACTGCCGAGCATTTTCGCCATGAAGAGGCGCTGATGCAGCGGATCGCTTATACGGGGTTTGCCAAGCACAAGGCCGAGCACGATATGCTGCTCGAGGAAGTACGGGAGTTGCAAGTGCGTTTCAATTCCGGTTCAATTGCGCTCTCGGAGAACCTGTTCGACTACCTGTCGGAATGGTTGAATTTCCACACCGCGACCACAGATAAAAAACTGGCCGAAGCAGCCAATGCTGCGGCCGAATAGCGCAGGAGAATGCAAGGGCATGGCAACGTATCAATGGGATGGCGCGCTAAGCGTAGGCAATCAGAATATCGACGATGATCACAAGGTGTTGATCGACACCGTCGGACGTTTGCATGAGGCCATGCGAACCGGGCAAAGCAAGGAAGTTGTGGGTGCCATTCTGGATGATCTGGTCCGCAGCACCGAGGAGCATTTTGAGCGCGAGGAAGGCTTCATGCTCAAGATCAATTATGTGGATTATCTGCCACACAAGGCCGAGCATGAACGTCTGCTGCGTGAGGTGAGGGATCTGCAATCCCGCTTCAATGCCGGCACGATCACCATTACCGTCAGTGTGAGCAATTTCCTGTCCGACTGGCTGGTGAAGCACATCTTGGGGCTGGACAAGAAACTTGCCGCAACAATCGCCAAGGCTTCTGCCTGAAACGTACCCAATCGGATGATTGCAGATCATAAGAACGCCGGCATTGCCGGCGTTTTGTTTATGCGCCACTACCTGCATTCACTGCAGGCCGCATTGCGTTCGCAGACCCACGAATTCCGGATAATCGGTGATGATGCCGTTCAAACCGAATTCGCTGCATAACGCATGTTCAAAATCGGTTTCGGCACCATACGCCCAGTTGTTGAATCCCAATGCTTGTGCCTGCTGCTGCAGTTGCGGGTCCAGCACTTCATAGTGCCAGACCAGTGTACGCAAGCGCGGGTGTGGTAGCGCAGGGTAGAGTAGCGAGCCGAGTGCTGCCGGTCGATGAGCCAGCAACAGGCCGCAATCCACATCCAGTGATTCTGCTGCCTGCATGATCAGTTCGTGCCGAAAAGAGGTCAGCAGGATCTTGCGCTGGTCGGCGATCAGTTCCAGTAGCGGAAAAATCACCGGGGCGGCGGCAGGGGTCTTGATTTCAATGTTCCAGACGGCATCGGGGAATGCCTCAAGCGCCTCGGGCAGGGTGGGGACGAGATAACCAAGCGCCAGCGACAACTCATTGCGGCTCAGGCCCGCAACGGATTGGCCATCCGGAGTCGTGCGGTCGTGAAACAGTACCAGTTCGCCGTCGGCAGCAAGGCGGACATCCGTTTCGATGCCATGAAAACCCGTCGCCAGCGCGCAGGCGAAGGCCGCTAGGGTGTTTTCCTGCGCGAGATGTGCAAGACCTCGATGAGCAATCAATCGCATGGCAAAAGCAATAACCTGGAAAAATCCTATCCCCAGTCTAGAACCATTCCAGGCAAAAAAAATGAATTCCTTCTTGTGGGGCGATAAATGTACGCCATGTGTCTTGCGCAGGGTTGTCTAAACTGAAATCAGCCCATTTCGGTGCTTAATCTGACCAGGAGGAAATTTCATGATCACGTCTCGTTTGATGGCATGCGGTCTTGCCATGGTGCTCGCAACTAACGTGTATGCTGCCAATTCCCAGCAAAACAAGATGGCGGCCTGCAACAAGGAAGCAACGGCCAAGTCGCTCAAAGGCGATGAACGCAAGCAGTTTATGAGCGAATGTCTGAAGGCGGATGCCAAGCCTGCCCCCTTGACCCAGCAGCAAAAGATGACTGTCTGCAATAAGGACGCATCGGCCAAGGCGCTCAAGGGCGACGAGCGCAAGCAGTTCATGAGCGAGTGCCTGAAGAAATAGTCTGGTAAACGAATTCGGCGATAATGGCCTGCGTGGCATCCGGCAGCTTGAAAAAAAGGGTTTGGATGCCATCTCGTTTTCTGATTCACATAACCCGGAATTTGCCATGCCGTCCCTAGATGTTATCCAGTCAGCCCTTGCCAACCTGATCGACCCGGAAACCGGCAAGGATTATGTCTCCGCCAAATGCATCAAGAACCTGAAGTGTGATGGAGGCCAGATCAGCCTGGAAATTGCGCTCGGCTACCCGGCTCGCAGCCGCTTCGAGCAAGTGCGCGCACAAGTTGTCAACGCGCTGGTGCGATTGCCCGGAGTCGAAACAGTCAGGGTCGAGGTTTCCAGCCAGATCATCGCCCATGCCGTGCAACCGGGCGTGAAGCTGCTGCCGGGTGTGAAGAACATCATCGCCGTGGCCAGCGGCAAGGGTGGGGTGGGCAAGTCGACCACCTCGGCCAACCTGGCACTGGCGCTGGCGGCGGAAGGTGCGGAAGTCGGTCTGCTCGATGCTGACATCTATGGCCCATCGCAGCCGCTTATCATGGGTGTGGCCGGGCAGCAACCCGAAACCGATGGCCAGCATATTTTGCCGCTGCGCAACTACGGCGTGAAAGTGATGTCGATCGGCAGCATGATCGATCCGGAACAGCCGATGGTCTGGCGCGGACCCATGGTCACGCAGGCGCTGACCCAGTTACTCAACGATACCGAATGGGGCGAGCTCGATTACCTGATCATCGACCTGCCGCCGGGTACTGGCGATATCCAGCTTACCCTGTCGCAAAAAGTGCCGGTGACCGGTGCGGTCATCGTGACCACGCCGCAGGATATTGCCCTGCTGGATGCGCGCAAGGGGCTGAAGATGTTCGAAAAGGTCGGCGTGCCGATTCTGGGAATCGTCGAGAACATGAGCATGCATGTCTGCTCGAACTGCGGCCATGTCGAGCCCATCTTCGGCGAAGGTGGTGCGGCCAAGATGTGTGCCGATTACGGGGTGGAACTGCTGGGCCAGTTACCGCTGGATCTGTCGATTCGAGTCGGCGCCGATGGTGGTCGCCCCAGTGTGGCGGCCGAGCCGGATGGCAGGATTGCCGGGCTTTACAAGGCAATCGCGCGCAAGACTGCGATCAAGATTGCCGACAAGGCGCGCGATTACAGCAGCAAATTCCCGACGATCGTGATCAAGAAATAGCGGGTTTGGATAAAAACAAAGGCGGCTTTTGAGCCGCCTTTGTTTTCCTTGCCTGATTATCAGGCAATCAATCGTTCCAGCGTTTTTTCAAACACTTCGCGGATCAGGTCCAGATCTTCCACGCCGACGCATTCGTCGATCTTGTGGATCGTGGCATTCAGCGGGCCGAATTCGACCACTTCCGGGCAATGCTTGGCGATGAAGCGGCCATCCGATGTGCCGCCGCTGGTCGACAGCGCCGGGGTGATGCCGCAGGCGTCGGCAACGGCTGTCCGCATCACGTCGACCAGCGCACCGCTGCCAGTCAGATAAGGCTCGCCCGAGAGTTCCCATTTCAGATCGTACTGCAGCCCGTGGCGATCCAATATTTCATGCACGCGTGCTTTCAGGCCGGCTTCGGTGCTGGCGGTGGAAAAACGGAAATTGAACAGGATTTCCACGGTACCCGGAATCACGTTGGTGGCACCGGTGCCACCACGGATATTTGAGACCTGCCAAGTGGTGGGCGGGAAGAATTCGTTGCCTTTGTCCCACTCTGTGGTGGAAAGCTCGGCTACCGCCGGGGCAACCATATGAATCGGATTTTTGGCCAGATGCGGGTAGGCAATATGCCCCTGGATGCCATGCACGTGCAACGTGCCGGAAAGCGAGCCGCGCCGCCCGTTCTTGATCGTGTCGCCCACTACCTTTTCGCAAGTGGGTTCGCCGACAATGCAGTAATCGATGGCTTCGCCGCGTGCCTTGAGGGCTTCGATCACGCGCACGGTGCCTTCCACGGCCGGGCCTTCCTCATCGGAAGTCAGCAGCAGGGCAATCGAGCCTTTCGGGTTCGGGTGCTTCTGCAGGAAGTTTTCCACCGCGACGATAAAGGCGGCAATCGAGCCCTTCATATCGGCGGCACCACGTCCAATCAGCTTGCCATCAATGATCTCGGCGGCAAACGGGGGGGATTTCCAGCGCTCGACAGGACCCGTAGGCACTACGTCGGTATGGCCAGCGAATACCAGCACCGGGCCACTGCTGCCAAAGCGTGCCCACAGGTTTTTCACGTCTTCACGCGGCATGTGTTCGTTATTGAAGCCCAGTCTGGCCAATCTTTCGGCGATATAGGGCTGGCAGCCGGCATCTTCCGGTGTAACGGAAGCGCGGCGAATCAATTCCTGGGCAAGCGCAAGGGTAGGCGTGATCATTGGAACAGGCTCTCGTAAAGTTCAGGTTTGAAACCGACGAATATCCTACCATCCTTGTCAAGAACTGGCCGCTTGATGATCGATGGTTGTGCTTGCATCAGTGCCATTGCCGATTCGGCATCGACAATGCCTGCCTGGGTGGCGGCATCGAGTTTGCGCCAGGTCGTGCCTTGCCGGTTCAGTAGTGTTTCCCAGCCAGTCTGGCTCATCCAGGTTTGCAGCAGTTCGTGGCTGACACTGAATTTTTTGAAATCATGGAATTCATACGTCTGGCCCTGTTCTTCCAGCCAGGTACGGGCCTTCTTGACCGTGGTGCAGTTGGTGATGCCATAAAGCTTCATGGTTTCTCCGGTGTTTGGTGTTTTTTGTTTTCAGTAGCGGCGATCAGTGCAGTGACATGTCGAACATCAGCGTGTCATCGCCTTCTTTTCCGGCAGGTTTGCTGACGGTCTGTGGAGCAGGTTGCGCCTGCTGCTCGCGCTCGTCGACGGTTTGGGCGTTGTTGACCATCCAGGAAAGATTGGTGGCGGAATCCGCATTGCGCAATGCCTCATCCAGATCGACTTCGCCATTGCGGTAAAGACGATAGAGCGATTGCTCGAAGGTTTGCGAACCTTCGGTCAGGCTTTGTTCCATCGCTTCCTTGATCTTGGAAAGATCGCCGTTGCGGATCAGTTCCGCTATATAGCTGGTATTGAGCATGATTTCCACGGCCGGGATCAGCTGGCCGGCCTTGTTGCGTACCAGCCGCTGCGACACGATTGCGCGCAAGGCGTTCGATAGATCGTAGAGCAGACTTTCGCGTGCTTCGAGCGGGAAGAAATTCACGATACGCGCCAGCGAGTGGTAGCTGTTGTTGGCGTGCAGCGTGCTGATGCACAAGTGGCCTGCCAGCGCGTATTGCAACGCATAGCTCATGGTTTCCTGGTCGCGGATTTCGCCCATCATCAACACGTTGGGTGCTTCGCGCATGGCATTCTTCAAGGCATCGGAATAGCTCTTGGTATCCAGCCCGACTTCGCGCTGGTTCACCAGCGATTTCTTGTGGGTGTAGATGAATTCGACCGGGTCTTCGATTGTCAGGATATGGCCGCTGTGATTTTCATTGCGGTAATTGAGCATGGCCGACACCGTGGACGATTTGCCCGAGCCGGTGGCGCCAACCACCAGCACGATACCGCGTTTTTCCATCACCAGATCCTTGAGCGTTTCCGGCATGCGCAATTCTTCGATCGTTGGTGCCTTGGGCTTGATGAAGCGCACCACCATGGAAACCGAACCCCGGCTTCTGAAGACATTGATCCGATAGTTGCCTACCCCCGGAATTTCATAGCCAGTGTTCAGCTCCCAGTCACGCTCGAAAACGGCTATGCGCTCGGGCGGCAGCAGTTGGTAGACCAGATATTTCACCTGCTCGGCATTGAGAATCTGGTTGTTGACCGGATGACAGGCCCCATGAATCTTGATGATGATGGGCGAGTTGGCGGAAAGGAACAGGTCGGAAGCATTGCGCTCCGCCATCAGTTTGAAGAACGGCAACAGATTCATGGCACAGTCCGCGAGATGGATTCTTCCGGATTTTAGATGACATGTGTGATGCTGGGGTGGCAAATCTGGGCGGGTGGATGGTTATTGTGATCAGGTCAGGTGGATTTCCTCTCCTGTATGGCGGGTTACGGTGTGCACATATCATTGACGCTTGTTGTCCGTGTTCGATTGCTCACCGTCATGGAAGAACACCCTGAACCCCTTCAAGGCCGCCGAGGAGAGAGTGAGACCCTGGCTCGCGATCGACGCAGGGCAGCGCGGAGCTGCTTTCTTTGGTTACTTTCTTTGCAGAAGCAAAGAAAGTAACTCACCTGCCGGGGTGAACTCCCGGTCAATCGCTGCATGCAATACCACGCAACTGTTTTAACCTTCCTCCCACAATTCGATAGATGTGTGTCTACCGTAGTGCACGGTGGGAGTGGAAGGTCGTCAGCTCCAGTCCTCGCCCTTGCGGCTTCCGCCGGTTGCGGCCGGCCCGCCAGTCATGTCGAGCGCCACCGCTTCGGCCACCTTGATGCCATCTACCCCGGCCGAGAAAATACCACCGGCATAACCGGCACCTTCGCCGGCCGGATAGAGACCGCGCGTATTGATGCTCTGGAAATCATCACCGCGCTTGATGCGGATTGGTGACGAGGTACGGGTTTCTACACCCGTGAGCACCGCGTCGTCCATTGCGTAGCCCTTGATCTGCTTGTCGAACGCCGGCAAGGCTTCGCGGATGGCTTTCACCACGAATTCCGGCAGGCATTGGCGCAGGTCGGTGGGTGTTACGCCCGGTGTGTAGGACGGAATCACATGCCCCAGATGCGTGGAAGGCCGGCGTGCAAGAAAATCGCCAACCAACTGGGCAGGCGCGTTGTAGTTGCTGCCACCGGCCACGAAAGCCTTGCTCTCCAGTTCTCGCTGGAAAGCGATCCCCGCAAGCGGGTGACCGGGAAAATCGACTTCGGGGGTGACATTCACGACGAGCCCGCTGTTGGCATTGCGCTCGTTGCGCGAATACTGGCTCATGCCGTTGGTGACTACACGGCCTTCTTCGGAGGTGGCCGCGACGACCGTGCCGCCTGGGCACATGCAGAAACTGTAGGCAGCCCGGCCGTTGCTGGCATGGTGCACCAGCTTGTAATCGGCCGCGCCCAGGATCGGGTTGCCGGCAAATCTGCCGAAGCGTGCCTTGTCGATCATCGATTGCGGGTGCTCGATGCGCACGCCGATCGAGAACGGCTTGGCTTCTACGTACACACCCTTGTCGAACAGCATCTGGAAGGTGTCGCGCGCGCTGTGGCCCACCGCCAGTACCACATGGCCGGTAGCGATGACTTCGCCGCTGGCGAGTTTCACGCCGGTGACCTTGCCATTCTCGGCATCGCCTTCGCGCAGGATTTCTTCCACCCGGGCCGAAAAGCGGATCTCGCCGCCCAGTGCCACGATCTGCTCGCGGATATGTTCGACCATGCCCACCAGGCGGAAGGTGCCGATATGCGGTTTGCTGATATACATGATTTCTTCGGGCGCGCCGGCCTTGACGAACTCCTGCAGTACCTTGCGGCCGTGGAATTTCGGATCCTTGATCTGGCTGTGCAGCTTGCCGTCGGAGAACGTGCCGGCACCGCCTTCACCGAACTGTACGTTCGATTCGGGATCAAGCTTGCCCTGGCGCCACAGGCCCCAGGTATCCTTGGTGCGTTCGCGCACGGCCTTGCCGCGTTCGAGCACGATTGGCCGGAATCCCATCTGCGCGAGTGTCAGTGCGGCCATAAAGCCGCATGGACCCATGCCGATCACCACCGGGCGCTCGGCCAGGTTTGCCGGTGCCTGGGCGACGTATTGGTAGGTCATGTCCGGCGTCGGGTTCACGCGATGATCGTCGGCGAATTTCTTGAGCAGTCTGCCTTCGTTCTTGACCTCGGCATCAAGCGTATAAACGAGCAGGATGTCGCTTCTCTTTCGCGCATCGAAGCCGCGGCGGTAGATGCTGAAGCTGATCAGTTCGCTGGCGGCGATATCCAGTTTCTTGAGAAGCGCTGCTTGCAGGGCTTCGGGGGCGTGGTCGAGCGGGAGTTTGATTTCGGTAATGCGCAGCATGGGGGTCTTCCAGAAAGCTGGTGGTGCCACAAGGTGGCCGCAGATCGTGAACAAGTTCTGAGGCCGCCATTGTAGCGCCCGTTGCCGGATGCGTCAGTCAAAAGCCCAGATAACGGCCCGGGCGGTGATTGACGGCGATGACCAGATTGAGTGCCACCGCACCCAGAATGGACAGAATCACCAGCGAAAAATCCTTGATCAGCAGCGCTGCCAGTACGATGGCGCAATCCGCGGCCATCTGCACCTTGCCGGCGCGCCAGCCATGTTTTTCCTGCAGGTAGATGGCCAGTACGCCAATGCCGCCCAGGCTGGCCCGGTGTCGCATCAGCATCAGCAAGCCGACACCGGCCAGCAAGCCCGCCATGATGGCGGCGAAGATCGGGTTCAGGTTCCCAAGCTGTATCCAGCCCGGCAAGATTTCGCTGTAGATCGAGAGCAGGGCGATGGCGGCAAAGGTCTTGAATGTGAATGCCCAGCCCAGTGCGCGTACGGCAAAAATGTAGAAGGGCAGGTTGATGACGAAGAAGATCGGCCCGAAAGCGTAGCCGCTGAGGTAATGCAGCAGGAAGGCCAGGCCGGCGGTACCACCGGTCAGCAGACCGGCATGGCGAAACAGTGTGACGGATAGCGCCATGAATAGCGTGCTGACCAGCAGAGCCTGAATGTCTTCCTGCCAAGTATGCGGAATGGGGGTAACGTCAGCCATGAAAATCGCCCGGTTGCCAGAACCGGGCGAGTATCGTCGAGTGTGCGTTGCACAACAATCAGGGTTTGCCGCGATCAGCGGTCTGCCATTTCGCGGAACTGGCGGGCCGTGGCTTCCATGTCTTCGGCATTCATTACCGATTTGCCGACAATCACGTATTCCGGGGTCAGGATCGGCTTGATCTGCTCCAGCGTCGGCACGTCAACACCACCGGCAATCGCCATGTGGATGCCGCCGAGATTCTGGATGTCGAGGCATTCGCGGAAGCTGCTGATCAGGCTGTCGCCGCAATCGGCGTTCTTATGCACGCACAGGTAGCGCGCACCCAGTGCCTTGAGCCGTGCCGAGCGGGCCTTGTAATCCTGCACGCGCTGCATGTCGAACATCACATCCACTCCGTGGGCATTGGCAATTTTCAGTACGGAAGAAATGGCCTGATCAGAGGCCAATGCCAGCATGGAAAACATTTGTGCACCGGATCGGCACATGAGCGTGGCGGCGCGTTCCGGGCCATCGATGATCTTGCTGTCGACATAGATAGGTTTGCCTGGGCACAGTGCCTGAATCTTTTTGATGATTCCCAGACCGCACAAGTGCAGCAGGTTGGTGCCGATTTCAATCAGATCGAAGTAATGGCCGACCTTGGCCACGGCATCCATGGCGGTTTTTTCATCAAGCGGATCGACCACAAAAATGAGTTTCATGATGTCTGGTTTTTTGTTTTCTGTGCATGGGTATTGTCGCCGATTGTCGTCGGCCTTGGCAAAAAAATGTATTGGCGCATGGCCAACTACAAAAAATGGCCGTCCATCTTTTGCGCACGGTATTCACTTTGCCAGAGAGCTATCTTCGCCCTACGCTGAAAGTGCTTATGTCACTCACTTGGGAGCGGATTATGGCCAAAACATGGATTCTCGTCGCCAATGCCAGCCAGGCACGGATTTTTTTTCGTAACGGTATCAAGCAGGAGCTGACTTTGGTGAAGGAGTTGATGCATCCGGAAAGCAGAATGAAAAATTCAGAACTAGTCACGGATCGGGCCGGTTATATGCAAGGTACGGGCAATAGTCATGGCTCCAAGCAGCCCCAGACCGAGCCCAAACAGAATGAAGCGCTGCATTTCGCGCAGGAATTGGCGCAAGAATTGAATTCGGGGCGGTGCAGCCAGCAGTTCGAACGCATCGTCCTGGTCGCCCCGCCCGCATTTATGGGTTTGTTGGGGGAAAAGATCGACACGCAAACCGCCAAGCTGATCGATGGCAAGATCGGCAAGGATTACACACAGGCCGATGAGAAAACCTTGATCGGCAGCCTGGAGTAGAGAACGTAACAGATTGCTCACGAAGTCGGACGGGAATTCATTCGCTGATAAAATCGCAGAATGAATTCCCGTCCTGTTTTTTTTGGTGTGCTATGCGCACTGGGGGCCGGGCTCCTGTGGGGTCTGGTTTTTGTAGCCCCGCTTATCCTGCATGATTATTCGCCTGCCATGCTGGCATTTGGCCGCTACCTGGCGTTTGGCGTGATTGCCCTGCCACTCGCCCTGCGTGGCCGACAGCAACTGATGGCACTTGACCGGCGTGACTGGTACGCCGCGTTGGAGTTGTCACTGGTCGGCAATATTTTCTACTACCTGTGCCTGGCTGCTGCCATCCAATTGGCCGGAGCGCCACTGCCGACCATGATCATCGGTACATTGCCGGTAGTAATCGCCGTGGTTTCCAACTTCCATGAGGGGACCTTGCCCTGGCGGCGCCTGTTACCTTCGCTGGGCGTGATTGCGCTGGGCATTGTACTGGTCAATCAGCAGGAACTGGCACTCTTGCAGGGCGTGGTAACCAGGGATTATGTCCTGGGTATTGTGTTGGCGGTCTGCGCCATGCTGTGCTGGACCTGGTATCCGGTGCGCAATGCGCGCTGGCTCAAGTTGCGACCACAGATCCGATCGGACGTGTGGGCCACGGCCCAAGGGTTGGCGACGCTGCCTTTGTCCTTGCTTGGCATGCTGTTGGCCGCTTGGTGGTTCGCCGACTCCAGCCAGTTTGATTTTCCGCTCGGGCCCAGACCGTTGCTGTATGCAGGTTTGATGCTGGCTATCGGCTTGCTGGCTTCCTGGCTGGGTACCCTGTTGTGGAATCGTGCCAGTCAGTTGCTACCGACGGCATTGACCGGCCAGTTGATCGTGTTCGAAACCCTGGCGGCGTTTCTGTACGCTTTTCTCTGGCGCGGCCTGCTGCCAGGCTGGTTGGTACTGGGCGGCATTACCTTGCTGGTGATTGGCGTGATGCTCGGTGTGCGTGTATTCGGCCAGAAAGTGGCATAGGGCTGCCCGAAATCCTCTTTTGTCACCCTCAAGCGCAGGTTCCTGTGCTAGCCCCCCAGTGAATCTTTCCCGCAATTTTTCATGACCGGGTTCTCGGTTATCGGTAGACGAGACCGCCTGTCAGGAATGTGGTTGTGACCTAACCAGTGCTGGCTAAGATTACAAGCAAGCTTACAGTTATGTTTGCGGCCAAAAATAGAATAAGGGGAAATGATGCGCGGGCTGGTATCTGTGGTGTTGGTACTCTTGCTGGGCAGGCCGGTTCTGGCGAGCGAACCGACCGTGCTCATGCATGATTTGCGCCCCTATAGTTGGCAAGAGGCAGGGCGCTTCTATGGCTATGCCTATGAACTGGTACGCGAAATCCAGCATGAACTGGATGTCTCTGCCGAGGTTAAACTGACCTCGTTCAATCGTGGCTGGCAACAGGTACGACAAGCCAAATCTACCGTACTGTTTCCGGTTTCTCGCTCATCCGAGCGCGAATGCCTTGTCAAATGGGTAGGGCCATTGATCGAAAGCGATGTCTATCTGTTCAAGCGCAAGGGCGAATCCCTCCGTGTGGACAGCCTTGATGATCTGCGCGCACTGACACGTATCGGGGTGCAACAAGGTATCCGTGACGATTACGTGTTGAGCAAACTTGGTTTGACCAATCTGCACTACGCCAGCACCCGGGCGCTGACCTTGCGCGCCTTGATCAACAAACGTGTCGATGTAATTCCGCTGAGTGAAAACGCACTACGCAGCTTGTTGCGAACTGAAGGTATCGCAAGGGATATGATCGAGAATACGGGTTTCAAGCTCTATGATTCGGTGCTGTATATTGCCTTTTCCGCTGATGTGGATGATGAAACGATCCGGCGCTGGCAGCGTGCGCTGGATAAGGTGAAATCTGCACGGCATGGGGAACTCGCCCGCAAATATCTGAATTAAGACGCAGAGCCTGGTCAGGATTCATGCGCCGCGCTTCAACCCGCTGATGGCTTCTCGCTACAGACATTGAATAGATTTTTAAAAAACGAGAGTGGTCATGCCGCTGCCGGTTTTTTTGACAATTGTGCGGTATTTTGTACATCCAGATCATGCCGGCAGATGAGTTGAGTTATGCTTGCGCATCACAGATGTTACCGATCACCATGCAACAAATTCTTGATTACCTGCTGGAATATGCCAATACCATCCTGAATCGTTATCGCGATCAATGGCATGGTACCCCGTTGTTTTTTGATGGCTGCAATA
Source organism: Formivibrio sp. oc-25 (assembly GCF_055810895.1). Classification (NCBI taxonomy): domain Bacteria; kingdom Pseudomonadati; phylum Pseudomonadota; class Betaproteobacteria; order Neisseriales; family Chitinibacteraceae; genus Formivibrio; species Formivibrio sp. oc-25. The sequence continues at coordinate 40,195 of NZ_JBVVOL010000019.1, forward strand.
CCTTCACCGGCGAGCCGGTGACCTGGCGCAATGTCGACGGAACAGAATGGGTGCTCTCCAATCTGGCCTCGCAGCAGAACCTGTTCCGTTTCCTGACCGCACTGACGACACTGACCGGCGAGCAAAAGTACAAGCAGGCTGCCAAGGATGCGATTGCATGGCATTTTGAGCATGCCGATTCAAGCGGTCTGGTGCACTGGGGCGGGCACTGCTTCCTTGACCTGAAAACGCTGAAGGTCGTCGGCCCGGAAAACAAAAACCGTTACCACGAACTCAAGCACCACTGCCCATTCTACGAGTTGATGCATGAAGTCGATCCGGCAGCTACCGCGAGGATGATCAAGGCGATCTGGAATTGTCATGTTACCGATTGGAACATCATGCAGATGTCCCGCCATGGTGAGTATGGCCAGACTTTTGACGAATCCACCATCTGGGATCGCCCAAAGAATCAGGCGCTCGAGCCGCTGCGTGAAATGGTTGGCCTGTCTTTCGTCAATATTGGTAATGACCTGATCTTCGCCGCCGGCATGCAATACCGTCTCAATGGCGACGATAAGGCGCTGGGCTGGGGCGAATTCCTGATGCGCCAGTACGTCAACAGCCGCCACCCGCAGACCAGGCTGGGTGTCTATCAGTACAACCGCCCGCTCAAGACAGCAGAGCCGCCTGCAGATGAAAATGATCCGCGCTATACCTTTTCTTTCTTCGGTGATCGGGCGCAGCGCCAGTTTGGGCTGGAGTACGGCGAAGTGGCCAAGGAAGCCTGGGTGCTGTTCAAGATGGATGATGAAGCACTCAACGGGCCGGAAGGCATCTATGGCGATTGTGCCTATGCGCAGACCACACTTGCTCGTGAATTGGGCGCCGCCGGCAAGCAGATGCTCGATTGGACCACGGAAGGCATGGAAGCCTGGGCACACTATGCCTATGACCCGGCCAGCAATGAAATCAAGCCGATGTTCGCCGATGGGCGTGATCTCACCGGACAGGTGATTCCGCGTTATGGCTACTATGGCAAGCAGGGTACGCCCATTGTGCGCCGCCCATTACCCCCACATGTGTTCCTGGCCTATGTGACCAACTGGGCGGTCGGTCGCAGTGAAAAGCTTTGGCCGGTAATGTGCGCGATGGCCAAAAACTTTGAGCTGGGTGACTGGAACGCTGCCAAGCCCGCCGTGAATCTGGCAACGCCCGCAGCCGATGCCGTATTCCTGTATGCCGCGCTGGAAATGTTCCGCGCTACCGGATTGCCGGCCTATCTGGATCTGGCCTGCGTGATCGGGGATAACCTGTTCCATGCACATGCCCACCGTGGCATGTTCACGCCGAGTGAAAAGCATGTTTTTTGCCGCTTCGATGATGTCGAAGCGCTGGCGCTCGCCACATTGATCGGAACCTTGCAGGGCAAGGCCGCTGAAATGCCGGTCTATCGCGGTCGCGGCGGTTATGTACATGGCGACATGCTGTTGCCTGATGGCCACAGCAAGAACACCACCGACCTCAAAACCATCTATACGCAAATGATCGACTAATAATGCAAAACCCCGGTAAACCCGGGGTTTTGTTTGATTTCGGCTGCATCAGAACATGTGTTGGCCGCCGTTGATCGAGATATTGGCGCCGGTGATGAAGGCTGCTTCATCGGAGGCCAGATAGGCGATCAGACCAGCGACTTCTTCGGGGCGGCCGAGGCGGGTCAGCGGAATCTGCGGGATGATCTTGGTTTCCAGCACGTCTTCCGGAATCGCCATGACCATATTGGTACCGATGTAGCCGGGCGAGATCGTGTTGACGGTGACGCCTTTCTTAGCCACTTCCAGTGCCAGCGCCTTGGTGAAGCCGTGCATGCCGGCTTTCGCTGCAGAATAGTTGGTCTGCCCGAATGCGCCCTTGGTGCCGTTGACTGAGGAAACATTGATGATGCGGCCCCAGCCACGCTCGACCATGCCATCGAGCACCTGCTTGGTCATGTTGAAGACCGAATCCAGATTGGTGTGCATCACCGCATCCCAATCGGCTTTGGTCATCTTCTTGAAGGTCATGTCCCGCGTAATGCCGGCGTTGTTGATCAGTACGTCAATCGGGCCGTTCTCTGCCACGACCAGTTCTACGCATTCCTTGCAGGAATCAAAATCGGAAACATCGCATGGATAGGCCTTGAAGCCATAGCCCATGTCATTCATGCGGCGCAGCCAGTCATGTGCCTTGGTGTTGTGCGGGCTGTAGGTAGTGATCACCTTGTCGCCCAATGCAGCCAGTTTCAGACAGGCAGCCTCACCGAGACCGCCCATGCCTCCAGTAATCAATGCAACGCGTTGCATGCTTCCTCACTTTTTTGATGTGGGTGAATGTATGGCTACGGATTCGTTATAAGAAGTGATTCTCAACCTTACAAGTTGCAGGTGTGTGACGTATTCACGTTCAGGATGCTCGGCCCAGCACTGCACCGGTTGCAATCAGGTCATCGAGCAGTGCCATCGAGGCCTGACCGCTGCCGCTGAACGGATCGAGTTCGGCTTTCTTGGCATATTTCAGCATCAGCGAAGGATTGACCTTGGCCAGGTTGACCTGGCCCATCGTCCAGTTGGCGAAGCGGCGCTCGAAGATTTCCTCATAGCTGAGAATGCGCACATTGCGGTGACGCTCGTCGCGCGCGATGGTGTTGTACAGATCGCACACCGCATCGCGTCCGCCTTCGAGCACCTGCATAAAGATATCGCCGCTATAGCACAGGATGCCGGTGATGCCGTGTTCGGGGTTGTGCGCACGCGATTGGGCCAGAATGCCATCGATGACTTCCGCTGTGAGCGGCTGGGCGGCGCGGCTTGCATAGAGCAGACGGACAAGCATGGTGGGCATCCTTATTTGTTCAGGTTGATCAGGGAGAGAAATTCGCGGCGCAGGCTGGCATCGGTCAGAAAAGTGCCGCGCATCACGCTGTTGATCATCTTGCTTTCATCATCTTTCACGCCGCGCCAGTGCATGCAGAAGTGGTCCGCCTCCATCACCACGGCCAGACCATCCGGACTGACCTTGTCCATCAGCACATTGGCCAGCTGGGTGATGGCTTCTTCCTGGATCTGCGGCCGGCTCATGATCCATTCGGCCAGGCGCGCATATTTGGATAGCCCGATCAGGTTCGAGTGCTCGTTGGGCAGGATACCTATCCACAGCCGGCCGATGATCGGGCAGAAGTGGTGCGAGCAGGCACTCCGGACCTTGACCGGGCCGACGATCATCAGCTCGTTCAGATGCTCGGCATTCGGGAATTCAGTTACCGTTGGAGCCGCAACGTAACGACCGCGAAAAACTTCATTCAGGTACATCTTGGCCACACGTCGTGCCGTATCCTGCGTGTTGTGATCGCTTTCGGTATCGATGACCAGGCTTTCCAGCACATCCTTCATTTTGGCTTCCACCTCGGTCAGCAACTCGTCGAGTTCGCCGGGTTCGATGAAGGCCGAAATATTGTCGTTGGCGTGAAATCGGTGCTGCGCCTTGCGGATGCGATCGCGAATGCGCGCAGAAGCAGGGGTGTAGCGTGAGGATTGCGGGGAGGCAGTGGAATCAGTCATGCCGGTCATCCTGTTGCGTTGTCCATATCAGATTAGCAGATGGATCCGGCTTTTTTCTTTGCAAGAGAAGATGAGAATCTTTATTGATGCTGGCTCGCCTGGGGCAAGGTCGGTTGCAGTGGGTGATGGAAATGGTTGGGGCCGCGTGTGGATGACACGTAAGTGGCAATCACTTGAGCATCATCCACACGGATTGATTAACGCAGCCAGGCGGCTGGGCGAAGATGGCTGGCAGGAGAGGATTGCTTACTTGTTTTTCAGCAGATCGCGAATCTCGCGCAGCAATTCGACATCTTCCGGCGTCGGAGCTGGTGCTTCCTCGACTTTCTCTTCCTCGCGCTTGAGCCGGTTAACCAGCTTGATGATCAGGAAAACCGCAAAAGCAATAATCAGAAAGCTGATGACCTGGTTCAGGAACAGGCCAATATTCAAGGTCACTGCACCGGCCTTTTGCGCATCGGCCAGAGTGGCATATGGGCCTTCGGCAGTGCCGGCATGCAACACAAAAAACAGATTGGTGAAATCAACTTTGCCAAGCAGCATGCCGATTGGTGGCATGATGATGTCATTGACCAGCGAGGTGACGATTTTCCCAAAAGCGCCGCCGATGACCACTGCAACGGCCAGATCCAGCACATTGCCGCGCATGGCAAATTTCTTGAATTCCTCGAGCATGATGACAACCCCCGTGCGTATGCTGTTTCAAATGTATGATGAAATGATATTTCTGACTGGTTGTGAACTACTTATGCAAGGCTAGAAGTAGCAGCAGTGCTTGTCAATGCAACGCGTGATGGATTGCGGCAAGCCGCATCCGGTCTGCTTGTAAACAGGATCGGTCTTGCACAGTTGCCGCACAGGATTAAATTTACTATTGGAAGCCTTTCTTCGAGGTCATTGAACATGCGTGCTGCCGACGTTGATTTCAGTTTGTTGCCCGAAGTCATTACTGAAGTTCAGGAGCATGCCGGCGAGCTGGAGCATGATCTGCATCGTTTGGTGACAAGCCCGGAATCACAAGATCTGCTATCAAGTGCCTTTCGGCACATGCATACCATCAAAGGTGATTTTGGCTATTGCAACGCACAGCCGATCGTTGATTTTATTCATCAGCTTGAGGGTGTGATGCAGAGTTTGCGCAGTCGGGTATTTCGATGCACACCCTTGATTGCAGAAGCAATCATCCAGAACATGGACCAGGTGTTGCTGATGATGGAGATCCTGGCCAGCACGCATCAATTTGATCCCAAGCCCCGCACCGCGCTGGGCAAGTTGATCGGGGATCTGGCCTCGGCGGGCAGTCAGGAGGCGGCAGACCAGGCCGCCCGGCATATTCTGCTGGCGCTGAATGATGAAGCATTGGGCGAGCGAGGCCATGGCTATGTCATGCCCATGCCCGCTGCGCCAGAAAGTGTGACGCGTGCACTCTCCTTGGGTCGGGCGCTGGCGGAGGCGTTGGAAGCCCGTCACCCCAAATGGCGCAACCGGGCAGCTCAGCAAAAGAACCTTATTCTTGCCCTCAATCGGGAGTACCTCTATCCGGTTGATCCGGACGTACTTGAAATTGCCGTGTATTGGCATGATGTCGCGCTGCTGGCATTGCCGGATTCCGTGCTTGAAAATCCGCCGGATGAAAAATCTGCCCAATGGCCTGCCTATGCAAATCATCCGCAGCTTGCTGCTGATTGGCTGCAAAAAGTGGCGCCGGATTGTCAGGAATCGATGCAGATCATTTGCCAGCATCACCTCTGGTTTAACGGTGCCGGCATTCAAGCATTGCCGTACCCGCTGCCACCGCATCCAGGCGCGCTGATGCTGGCCTGTGCCGATATATTTGCCGACAGAGTGGCAGGTCTGGCAGGCGAGGATTATCGGCGCGCCATCTTGCGCACGGTGCTGGATGTCAGTGCGGGTTTTGAGACGCGCTTTGATAGTGCCTTGATTGGCGCCTATGAAGTTGTGGCGCGTCGTTTGATTGGAAACCCATAGGCTCTGTTGACGTTTGATTGTTTTTTACGCAAGCCCGCCAACTTGCCGGGGCGAGAAGCCAAGCGCAAGCAATACTGGTGTATTGCGAGCATTGGCGACAAAGCATCCGGCAAAATTGGCGGACTTGCCCTTCGGGCGGCTGGGTCTTTTGCTCCATTACGGCGTTATTTCCCACTTGCGGTACCCGTACCGCGGCCTGGGAAATGCCTGGTACTGGAGCAAAATACCCAGCCGCGTAAAAATTAATCAAATGTCGACAGAGCCTAGAGTTGAACCGGTTGGAGCGTCCCAGAGTACGTGGGAAATCATTATTTTTTTGTGCGGGTGTTTGACACGACCTGCCTAGGCAGGTATAGTCCCGCTTCTCGACAGCGCGGCCGTAGCTCAGTTGGATAGAGTATCTGGCTACGAACCAGAGGGTCAGGAGTTCGAATCTCTTCGGCCGCGCCACTTGCCTCAGTCCCCATCGTCTAGAGGCCTAGGACACCGCCCTTTCACGGCGATAACCGGGGTTCGAATCCCCGTGGGGACGCCACTCTATCCCCGGCGTTGAGGTAATACGTCAACTGGATAGTGGCAGCATCAGGATCGAGTTCAACCTTCTCGATCAATCCACGAATGAAGTCTTTCAGGTGGTCTCGATCCAGAGACCCCATGTCTTCCGCCAATCCTTTCATAATGCGTGCAACCTGCATTTCGGTGAGATTGCGGACGGCTTGGGCCTCCTTTTCGAGTTCTGCTCGTTGCGCCACATCCTCTTCCAAAGCCTGCCGGCGTTGTTCATAGGTTTCAATCTGCCGCAGCAGGGGTGCCGGGGTTGCAGTCTGGGCCAATAGCTCGGTCACCCGACTGATTTGCCGATCAATACTTGCCAGCTCCTTGCGCAGACGTGGCAGTTCGGTATCGCGCATCCGCGATTCCACCTGAGTCTTGGCCGCAGCAGTAAAGGCCGACACAAAGTCTTCAGCCTGCAAGTTCTCAGCCAGTTGGCTTAAGACGGCAGTATCCACCGTCGCCGCTTTAATGCGCTTACCTTTGCCAGCACGATAGTTGCCTTCCCCGTCACTATGCCATGCCGTGCCGTCGGGCGATTTCAAAATTCCCGAGAGCAAATAGTTGGCCGGCGTGCGCCGGCCTTTAGAGCGGCTGCTATTTTCCAGCGCTCCCAAGATGGCTTCGGCTTCTTCCTCGGTGATGAGGGCATCATGTGTGTCATGCTGGATTACCCATTCACTGCGCGGCCGGCGCTTCTCACCGCCTTGATAATTGCCATTGGCAAATTCATTGCGCTGGTTCCATACCGTATGACCTGCATAGGTCAGGGCATTCCACTCGATGCCAATCGCAGTCGATTGCGAAATTTCCAAGCCTGCCTCTTCCAGTGCCAACTTACGGGAAACGCCTGCCGCCTTGGCCTTCAAGTAGGTCTTGACCTTCTCGGCATCATCGGCCAGTACCAAATGTGATTTCACCACCGGCTCGCCATCGCGTATCGCACCGGTTTCGACGCTCTCAAGCTGGTAGCCCGTTGGCGCACGACCCCCTGCACGCCAGCCCTGGCGTACATTCTCGGCCATGCCCGCCAATCCCTTGGCTTTTGAAGTCAGGCTGTGCCATTCGTCCATCGCTTGCAAGATGGACTTCAACAGCATTTCGGTGATCGGGTCGACATCGGGCAAGCTTTTGAAAACAATCTTGACCCCGTGCTTGCGGCATTCGACCTCTTCAAAGATAAGAGCAAGATGGCGCCGTCGCGCCAACCGGGAAGTGTCGAGAATCAAAAGGGTGTCCCAGCTACGCTTCTTATCGCGCACCGCTGCAAGTAGCGATTGAAAGCCAGGGCGCTGGTCGTCTTTGCCTGACTCCACTACATCCGAAATTCAGCCGTGATGACATAGCCGCGCTCAGTTGCAAGTTCTTGCAATTGCCGGCGTTGTGCATCGATGCTCACATCGGATCGGTCTTTGCTGCTCCGCAGGTACAGGGCTGCTTTCACATTCGTTTTCGTGCTCATGGTCTAAATCGTCCAAAAAATATAGGGCTAAAGAAACGGCTTTTTTGACATCGGGGCTGCCAATGGAGGGGAGGGCGCGCAGGTTCATTGCACCCTCCGGGCAATGTGATTGCGCGAAGTCGGTAGCCACGGGATGCCATAACCCGCCCAAAGTAAAACGGCAAACGACCTACTCGATGCAGGCCGGGTAAAACAGGTAAGCAAGGACACAGGGATGCTCCATCAGAGCACCAAATGCGAGGGAATGCGAATGTGTCCTTGAACTACCTGAATACGAAATAACTGGCCTGATAAACCCGGCACGGTGCGTTAGTCTTAACGCTGCCCTTTCAATGGGCATCGGTGAGTATAGGAACGCACTTTGAGCATGACGCGATAAATCAGAAAAAAATTGGTGGTCACCGAAAAGGAAGGTTTCCTCCTTTTCCCCGGATCTTATGGTTGGATCAACCAGAATGATTTCCCCATGTCTTTGAACCCATGACGGAGCATGTTGTCGCGCAATGGGTGTGGTGGCTTGCCGATGATGCCTAACACGCCTCCGGCAGCCTGCTGACAAATTTGCCAGAATTGCGTGAACCAGCCGCGATGACGATATTGGGTCGGGACATGCACGCCATGGATACAGACAATGTATTCGAGGTTTTCGATCCCGGGCTCGGGCTCAAAGACAACCGAAACATGAAATCCATTTCTGCTGAGCTTAATTTCCTGAAGCGTATTCTGCTTGCGTGCGATGGCAATAAAAGCCAGAGCTTGCAGTTCAAGGGATGGAATGCGTTTTATCTTTTTGTGAATGTCTTGCGGAATGGGGAGTTCCACGGGAACGTCTGGTTCTTGATTTGTCATGAGCATGTCTCCTGTATCAAGCAAATATTCCACAGCCTTCTGTGGTTATAAATGCGCACTATAGTACCTGTTACTATGGTGCGCAATATGGCCTGATCCACATCTATCTATTACCGGAGATAACTGTGGATACGCATGCAGCGTTTGCTCTCGTTCTGCGGCAATTGCGCAAGGCCAAAGGAATGACTCAGGAAGATTTTCAGGATGTCGCCAGCAGGGAATACATTTCGCAGCTTGAGCGTGAGCTCAAGAATCCGACGCTGGTCATGATAGAAGGACTGGCTGCAAAAATGGACATACAGCCGCTCACCTTTTTCCTGGCCATCTATGCACAAAAGCACCAGGATAAACTGCTATCACAACAAATCTCCGACGCGATTGCTGAGCTGGCCGACATTCAGCGGAGCAATTTTGTGGGGTAATTGTCCAGTCCCGGACGATTGATAATGCGCTTATTGAATAATCCTGGCTTGTTTTTCTGCCACTCCTTGAGCGCCTGA